>DRLX01000027.1 GCA_011322715.1 Desulfobulbaceae bacterium | reverse complement strand
GGAGAGCAGGCCACCGCTCCAGAGCAGTGACTGAAGAGGGTGCAGCGGGAGGGTGGAAAGCTGATAAAAGATTACCGCCGTGGCGTAGGCCAGGCTGGTGTTCCAGGTGACACCGAGCAGGGTCCAGCGGGGCCTATTTTGTGTCAATGAAAACTGCAAGCCACAAATTTCCATTTATGATATCTTTCTTGATAAGATACCATTTTTTTCAGTGTTGTCCGGTTAGAGATTTGCAGGTACAAAAAATTACTACAAAAATCTCATGGAGGTCCTTTTTTTCTTGACATAAAATAAATTTTCTGCGGTCGCGATCCTTAAAAGAACTATCTTTTAAGGAGGTTACAGCGATGCCAGTAAAAAATTATCCACGGTGGTGTATAGCACCAACACAAAAACAGTTACTCA
Organism: Desulfobulbaceae bacterium; assembly: GCA_011322715.1. Taxonomy (GTDB): domain Bacteria; phylum Desulfobacterota; class Desulfobulbia; order Desulfobulbales; family Desulfobulbaceae; genus DRLX01. The sequence goes on along the minus strand of DRLX01000027.1, from coordinate 14,519 downwards.
AACCAGTACAGTCGATTTTGCCTACAACACCACCACTTTTATCAGGATCAAACAAACCCTTGGCTATGAACACCGAAGAATTGCTTAACATTTTAACATACTATCATTTGCAGGATTTTTCATCTGGCAGAGAGTTGATCCAAGCTCTACAAGAGGATGATTACGCCAAACAATTTGCCCCTGCAGATGGTCTCAAACGTTCGACGTTTTTTGATACTGTCAATGATCGTGGCGTTGAGCAACTTCTTTATGTGTTCACCGAGCTACAGAAACAAGCAGCAGGAGCCTTGCCATCCCAGTATTCAGAACTTGGAGATCTCGTTGCTATTGACGGATCTCTTATCGATTCTGTGCTCTCCATGCACTGGGCAGAGTATCGGACAAACTCAAAAAAAGCAAAGCTGCACTTGGGCCTAGATTTGAACCACGGCATTCCACGTAAGTTATTTCTCACGGAAGGCAATGGTGCTGAACGCCCCTTTGTCAGCAAAATTATCGCCCCTGGTCAAACAGGCGTACTAGATCGTGGATACCAGGCACATCATCTATTTGATCAATGGCAACTGGATAATTGTCATTTTGTTTGTCGCATAAAAGAGTCCACCAATAAAGACATTCTTGAGGAATTTCCCTTGCAGGAAGATTCCCATATTTTCTTTGACGCCAAAGTATTGCTTGGTACTCCCAATGTTAACCAGACCAACAAGCCTGTAAGGCTTGTTGGTTATGTAATCGATGACAAACAATACTGGGTTGCAACGGATCGCTACGACTTAACAGCTGAACAGGTAGCCCTGGTGTATAAACTCCGATGGGATGTTGAAAGTTTCTTCGCATGGTGGAAACGGCATCTCAACGTATATCACCTGTTTGCCAGAAGCAAAAATGGTCTGATGGTCCAGATTCTGTCTGGGTTGATTACTTACCTCCTCTTGGCTATTTACTGCCATGAGCAACATGGTGAAACTGTTTCTATCCGGCGTGTACGTGAGCTGCGTCACCAAATCCGGAATGAAGCCATGCAGCAAGCTGCGGAACGGGCGGCCAGGAAGCCACACAAATCTAAACCTAAGACCAAGCCAAAGCGTCGTAAACGACTAAAGCGATCACGTGCAATTTTCTAACCGGACACTACTGATTAGCACTCAAAATCCTGGTATCATGCGGAGCGGTGACTATCCAGTAAATATCCGGGTGCTGGACAAAAGCATGCAATGAGTAACAAAAAAAGTAACCTTTTTTTAGTAACCAGGCTCCTCAAAATTGCAACAGGGCCAGATTTATCAGGCCGATGAAAAATCCCAAGATCGCGCCGAACAAATTAATATATTTAAACTGTTCCTCCATGATGGACAGCAGTAACCCTTCCAGCCTGAGCAGGTCCAAGGAATCAACCTTATCAGTCACCAGACGGCTGATATTGAGCGATTTGACCAGTCCGGGAACCTCATTTAAGAGCATTCTATTGGCGGTCAAGACAATATAATCAGCAATGCCCTTACGCACACCGGGCGGCATCAGGCGGGAGAGAATCCCGACAGGACGGGTGGTAAGAGAATCAATCATTCGATCAACCATGCGGCCAATCAATCTTCTACTTCCCACAGATTGCAGCATGCCCAGCAATTCGCCGATCAGTTTTTCCCGCATTCGCACCCCATGTTCTCCGGGCAACAATCTGTTAAAGACTTGTCCGATGGGCAGATCTCCACGCTCAAGCATGTCTTCCATGCTTTCCCGCAGCAGAAACGACAATGTTTCAAGGGCACCCCTGGTCTGCAGGAGACCAAGCAGTTGTTCAGCCGTAGAGTGACAGATTCGCTCGAACTGGTCCTCATCGAACCGGGCAAGCAGGTCACCTATCGGTGTCTGAAGCATTTTCCGTGCCTGCTGCTCCAGAACACGAATAAATTCCCGCTGTACTTCTTCGCTTTGCAACCATTCTTCGAGTTCCTGCTCATGGTCGACAAGATAATCGCGAATTTTTCCGTCCAGGCTTTCCATATCAATAAACCCCTTGGCCATCGCCGCCATGGGGCCAAGGGAGGAGAGAAAATGATCCACGCCGTCAATGACCGCCTGAATAATCCTGCCACGGATTTTTGGTTCAGCAATCATACCGGCCAGACGTTGCAGCAGGGCCGGAGTCTGCGAACTGATCGTTTGCAGCACAAGGTCTATAAACGGTTCCGGCAACAAATCATGGATGGATTTTCCCTCTCGGGCGGCCTGCTCTAACCGTTGCCGGAGGAAGCGGCTTACGTGATCTTCCACCCGGGTGCTGTGCACCAGGCGATCAAGAAGTCCGTCAAAAAAATCATATAACCGCTGACGTTTTCCTTCTGAAATCAGCAGGTTCAGCTCTCTGTTGCCATAGAGTTCCATTTGCTCGTTTACGGCCTCGGCAAATACACTCGCAAAAGATTCACTCTCAATATAGTTGTGAATTCCGTCTTTCATCTGATACTTCAAAGTGCGAAACCCCACCTTGGCGTAGGTACGGAATCTTTCAGGAACAAGGGACAAAACAGAGCCAAGATCGGTTGCCAACACGGTATTTACCCGCTCTTCAACCAGGGCATGCAGATGGTCCTGGAACGGCTCCATGGAAAGCGCGGTGCCGATGTCACGGGCGGTCAGCAGGTGTTCGCCCACCATGACGCCGATATTTTCAGCGAGTTCATGGCGTTTAGCCGGAATAACACCAGGTGTCATGGGAACACGGAGGCCAAAAATATACCAAGGCTCCAGAGGACGAAAGAGCATTTTGATGGCTATCTTGTTGGTCAAATAACCAATAAAAGCGCCGACCAGCGGCGGTCCGGCATAGGTTAAAAAAACAGTATTCATCGGAATAGTTTCACATTACGGATTTTGATTTTTAGAGAGTAAATTTTTTGATTACCACCATTCCTCAGCAACGAGGGATAACATCGCTACAGCTATAATCTCAAATCGCATTTAGCAGCGCTTATAACTGATTTTAGGTCAATTCATTTTTCAAGAAACGCAATGGTATCCCTGATTTCATTCACGCTGAGCTTTAGTGGTAATCAGGTTAAATTTTGACAGGCCAAGACCACTGAAAACGACATAAGGAAAAATTTGTCTATACTCTTTATACGGCTAACAGGTCAAGAATTTCACAGGGATGTCGGACCAGGTAGTCGGCGCCGCTTGCGGCCAGTTCCTCTTTATCCCGAAATCCCCAGAGAACGCCGACCGCCGGCATACCTGCTCCTGTTGCCGTTTGCATATCAACAGAGGTGTCGCCGAAATAAAGAATTTCCTTTACCGGAATGTCAAGCAGGGCTGCCGCTTCAAGGGCACCGGCAGGATCGGGTTTTTTCGGCACACCTTCCCGTTGACCAAGTACGGGATAAAAAGGAAAATCGGCAAGCATGTATTGTACACAGAGTTTTGTAAAATCATGGGGTTTGTTTGAAAGAACACCAAGACGCATACCACGTTTTTGCAGGCCGGTAAGCATCTCCACCACCCCCTCATATGGACGACTTTTCACGTGCCAGTGCGCACCATAATCCTGCCGAAAGGCATCAATAATCCGGCACAATGTTTCTTCGTCACGTTGACCGGCAGGAACAATTCGCTCAATAAGAGTTGCCAGACCATCGCCGACAAAATATTTATATTCTTCTACCTGATGGACAGGCATACCCTCTGATGCAAGTACCCGATTGGCGGCATCAGCGAGGTCATCCAGAGTATTAAGAAGTGTTCCGTCAAGGTCGAAAAGGGCGGCCCGATATTTCATCATAATTCTCCGTACTGGTCATACTTTCCTGGATCATTAATCCACATAAACGAGCCGGATCTCCTGCCGGGACTCAATCCAGGTACCGCAAACAGTAAGGCAGATCATCTAAATCGTCCAGTGGAAAGAGAAGTCAGGCTCGTTTCACAAGGGTATACCGTGATGGTTTCTCTTGGAATACTGTTTTTTTTGGAGTAAACTTATACTATTTACAGATGGTTCCCCGTGGTCTAATCACTTAACGTATGGTACGGATTATGACAAAAGTTATCGCCATGGCAGGAAAAGGCGGCACCGGCAAAACAACGACCTCCACCCTGCTTCTTAAATATCTTCTCGAAAAAAAAATGACACCGGTGCTGGTGGTTGATGCTGATGCCAACGCCAACCTCAACGAACTGCTTGAGCTCGAGGTCAACACAACCTTGGGCCAGATCCGTAAAGAGATCAAGGGTGACATTCCCGCAGGTATGAGCAGAGACCAGTTCATGGAGATGAAGATTCACCAGGCATTAATTGAGGAATCCAGTTTTGACCTACTGGTCATGGGCCAGCCGGACGGACCCGGCTGCTACTGCGCCGCTAATCAGTACCTTGCTATGACCATGGACAAACTGGCCGAAAATTACGCCTGGATTATCGTGGATAATGAAGCAGGAATGGAACATCTGAGCAGAATGAACCTGCACACCATTGACCATCTGCTTATCCTTTCCGACCCATCGGCTCGAGGCATCCTGACCGCCCGGAGAATTGCCGATATAACCGGCCCGCTGCAACTTGATGTCAAAGCCAGGCATCTTATCGTTAACAGGGCGCCTGATCCCGTGCCACCTGCGTTGCAGGCGAAAATAGATCAAGCCGTTGCCGAGGCTGTGGACATGCCGCTTGCCGGAATCATCTCCGCCAGTGACGAACTGGTCAATCAAGAATTATGCGGCGAGTCTTATCTCAAACTCAATGATGATATTCCGGTCGTGCAACAGGCCTTTGCCGTCTTTGACACAATTTTTTCCGCATAACGGAAATCTGCATAACAAGAATCTGTCTAACAGGAAAGGACATGCAGGAAAACAACAATGAGGTCATGGTCGAACTGATCAAGGTTCGCAAGTTTTACCCCCCCGATGTTAAGGCCCTCAAAGATGTCTCTCTCAGCATTTCCAAGGGTGAATTGCTTTTTCTCACCGGACTCAGCGGGGCAGGTAAGACCTCATTGCTCCGGTTGCTCTACAGGGTTGAACATCCCGACCGGGGTCTTGTGGAAATCGACGGCATGGACATAGGACGACTGTCCGGGAAAAAGATGCAGATGCTCAGGCGACACATCGGCATAGTCTACCAGGACTTCAAACTTCTCCCCAGGCAGTCCGTCGCCCGTAACATTGCCCTGCCCATGGAAATAACGGGTCGGCAAAAATCATTTATACGCAAACGAACCCGCGACCTGCTTGAACGGCTCGGGCTTGAAGACAAAATAAACGCCAGAACCGGTGATCTCTCCCGTGGTGAACAACAGCGGGTGGCCGTTGCCAGGTCACTCTGTAACAACCCGAACCTGGTCCTGGCGGATGAACCCACCGGTAATCTGGACGTGGAGAATTCCGATCGAGTCATGGATCTGTTTACTGAACACCGTGACCGAGGCGCCACCATTCTGATCGCGACCCATGACTCCAGAATTTATGGGCTTGGTAAACACAGGGTTGTCGTACTGGCAAACGGGCATATCATCGGCGCAGGCATTAAACGAGATCCGTCACCGAGCAACGAGGATCGTCCACAATGAGCTTTCTTCTGACAATTGTATCGCAGACAGGTCGAAATTTTATTCAGACCTGGGGCTCCCAACTCCTCAACCTTGTAACCATCAGTCTTTCCGTACTCATCTTTTCTTTTTTCCTGCTGTCATATACCAACATGATACAGGCCGGCAAGCAGCTCGGCGATGACCTACGGCTGGTCGCCTATCTCGACGAAGAGCCTTCTCCCGCCCTGCAGGAGGAATACAAAAGAAAAATCCTTAAATTTGATACGGTGAAAAAAATTGTTTTTGTCAGCCGCAAGGATGCCTTTGAGCGGTTTAAAAAAGAATTGGATACCGACCGCGATGTCCTGACCGACATGCCTGAAGATTTTCTCCCGCCCTCCCTTGAAGTCTATCCGCGCCGTTCTTTAAATAGCCTTACACGCATAAAACGCTTTTCCGATTATCTGCTGACCATGCCCGGCGTTCTCAAGGTCCAGTATGGCCGTCAATGGATTGAACGTTTTTACTCATTTGTCCGTCTCATGCGTATTGTGGTCATTCTTTCCGGCTCCCTGCTTATTTTAACCAGTACCTTCATGATCGCCCGTACCATTCGTTTGACCTTGTTATCCAGGCAACGAGAGCTGGAATTACTCAGACTTTGCGGCGCATCCAGCGCCTACATCCGGGCGCCTTATTTCCTTGAAGGTGCCTTGCAGGGGTTGTTGGGTGCCGCTCTTGGACTTGCGGCCCTGTATGTTCTCTTTAGATGGATCACCTTGCAGTTCAGCGGCTCCGCCCTTTTTTCGTTTTTTCCATTCACCTTTTTCTCACTACCGGTGATCGCCGTTATTGTAGGACTCTCCACCCTGTTCTGTGCCGGCGGCAGTTTTTCCTCAACCAGAAAAATCCTGCAGGTCTGATGACGGTCGGAATACATTCAGCACACATCACCTGCTGCTGTCTTGCAATTTTATTGTGCAGCCTTCTTTTGCCGGCCACCTGTCCGGCCAAGGGAACTGAATCAACAAATGGTGCCATTAAAACCAACAGGATACACATCGGAAAACTTAAGCAACAAATTGAGCATCATCTTGAAAAGATACGTCAAAACAGCGAGCAAGAGATTTCCCTACTCGGCGAGCTGAAACAGATAGACGAAAAACTTGGTGCCGAGAAAAAAAAACTGGCCGAGCTACAACAGGAACTGGCCGAACAACACAAACTGCTTGCCGAAAAAACCAGTGAACTTAATCAAATTTCCCAGACCCGGGACAGGGTTCGTCGGCACCTGGAAAAACGACTGCGCTCTTTTTATCTAATGGGAAAAACCGGTTTTCTCAATATTGCCTTCTCTCGAAAAAATCTTCCCGAACTCATGCTCTTTGACGATGCCTATAAGCGAATGCTGCAATACGACCAGGCAATCATCAGCAGGTATCGCAGGACCATTGCTGACTTGACACAGGCAAAACAGGATATTGAACTGCAAAAAAATATCCTTGCCGGTCTGGTTCGACAGGCTGAAGAAGAAGAACAGTCCTTACAAGCTGTCCGACAGGAAAAGTCCCGACTGCTTACCCGAATCAAGAGTAAAAAAGGTCTGTATGAACAGGCCGTACGAGAGATGCAGAGGGCTGAACACGACCTGACGAAAACAATTACCCGGCTGCAGCGGAAAAAAAGGAACCAAAAACGTGGTTTTCTTCTCAACAAGGGGCGGCTGCAGGGGCCGGTCGAAGGAGAGCTCGTTGTCCGATTCGGCCAGATAGTTGATGACAGCCCCAGCAAAGGCATTATCATCCATACAGGGGACAACACCCCGGTTGTGAGTATTTACACCGGCAAGGTCATCTTTGCCGGCTACAAACTTGGTTACGGCAATATGGTTATCATTGACCACGGTCTTGGATATTACACCATCACCGCCCATCTTGACGATATTACCGTCAACAGCGGCGATCGGGTCCTTGGCGGCCGGCAAATCGGCACCACCGGAGACATTGCCACCCTGTTTTCCAAAGGACTCTATTTTGAAATCAGAAAAAATTCGACGCCACTTAATCCACTGAAGTGGTTGAGTGCCAATGCCTACCCCAAACTTATTCCCCTTCCCCACCCGAAATTGAACGACGAACTTCCGCTAACAACAGTACGTAAACGGGTAATTTTCCCCGGCGGACGAAACCACATGAAAACAGGAAAAAAATAAAAACAGGAAGGAATAGCATTATCCATCCATTGCTCTCACCGACGATTTTTTCCGATTTAACCGACATGAATATCATGAAAAAAATACATCTTCTTCTTATAGGATTCGTGCTGTGTTGTCTTATCCCCTGTATATCAGCCGCCAAAACTCCGGACGAACGACAGCAAACATACAAGGACCTTGAGACCTTTGCCAATGTCCTGACTCTTCTGCAACAACATTATGTCGACAAAGTCGATACCGACAAGGTGATTACCGGCGCCATCAACGGTATGCTGACCTCGCTTGATCCCCATTCGTCCTATATGCAGCCCGATGACTTCAAGGAACTGCAGGAGGAGACCAAGGGAAGCTTCAGCGGTATCGGTATTGAAATCACCATTCGTAATGCAATCCTGACGGTGGTCTCACCCATTGAGGGGACCCCTGCGTATCGACATGGTTTGCGGGCCGGGGATCAGATCATCCGTATCAATAATGAAACTACAAAAGATATGAGTCTGATGAAGGCGGTAAAAATTCTTCGGGGAAAAAAGGGAAGCAAGGTCACCATTACCATCCATCATCCCGGTGAACAGCGCCTTCATGACCTGGTTTTGACCCGGGATATTATCCCCCTCCACTCCGTCAAATCCATGCCTCTGGCTCCGGGGCTGCTCTATTTGAGGATTACAAATTTCCAGATGACAACGACAAAGGACCTGCGCAATGCCTTGCACAAGGCCGCAAAACAAGAACAAATAAAGGGAATTGTCCTTGATCTGCGTGATAATCCAGGCGGCCTTCTTGATCAGGCCGTCAAGGTCTCGGATATTTTTCTTGATAAAGGGGTCATCGTTTCCACCCACGGCCGTAACCCCGATCAGGATATGATGTTTGAGGCACACAGGGGAAACGGGTCGGTTTCTTTTCCCATGGTTGTCCTGGTCAACGGAGGGTCCGCCAGTGCTTCGGAGATCGTTGCCGGGGCACTCAAAGACCATCACCGTGCTATCATTGTCGGCACGGTCACTTTTGGCAAGGGATCAGTACAGACGATAATCCCCATGGCCAACGGCGCCGGTATTCGTCTGACCACTGCCCGCTATTACACTCCAAACGGCAACTCCATACAGGAAACCGGGATCACTCCGGATGTGGTTGTTCCCTTTCAGAAGCCCGTAATAGCCGAAGGTAAGCCCTCACCTGCGTGGGAAGTTCGAGAAAAGGACCTGCCCGGGCATCTGCGCAATAACGGCTCTACAAACAAGAAAGCACAACAGGAAGAAGAGAAGAACGCGCTGGAGCGACACAAGGTTGAACAACGACTCGCCAGGGACAATCAACTGCGAACCGCGCTGATCATTCTGAAAAGTTTAAATATAGCACGAGCACCCATCAAAAAAGAGTAAGTGACCAGGGGCACCGCACGGAGTCTCGTCCCTCGCTTACCTCTTCGCACGGTCGTGACTGTCCGCATAGAGGGGCTACCGGAGTTTCCGCTTCGCTCCACTTACCTGCTGCCGGTCACGCCTGCACGAATCTACGGCACTCCTGACCACTTACAGGTGTAAAGTAGATGAAAACAAATAGTTACAATCCCTGTGACCAGTTACGAAAAAAAGATGAGTAAGGACCATCCCGGAAATGAGGGTGGCGGGAAAAAATATTCGGTCACAGACCAAGCTCCCGGAGAATACCGCTGTTGGTGGTCCATTTTTTTTTCACCTTCACCCACAGCTTCAACCGTACCCGGCATCCAAGCATCCCGGCAATGTCCTGACTTGCTTCCCGCCGGATTTTTCCGAGCATGGCGCCGCCTTTACCTATAATTATCCCCTTCTGCGAGCCACGTTCAACAAGAATTGTTGCATGAATAATCACCGGCTTTCCCTGTTGCCCCTCCTGGAAATTATCGATCAACACGGCTGTTGAATACGGCACCTCCTCACGGGTGAGAAGAAATATTTTTTCCCGGATAAGTTCGGCGACAATAAAGCGCTCACTCACGTCGGTCGGTATGTCATCAGGATAATATTGCGGTCCAATAGGGAGTTTGGCTGCCAGCTCATCCAGCAATATATCCACTCCTTCACCGCTAAGGGCAGACAGGGGAATAACGCCTGCAAAGGGATGAAGCCTTGAAAATTTATCGAGAATCGGCAGTAACCGATCCGGGGTCAGAAGGTCAATTTTATTGACGGCCAGAAAAATCGGACAACGAACGGCCTGCAGATATTCTTTATATTCGGTCGCACGTTGTTCAAAGCGGTTCCCATCCATTGCAGCCCCATCAGCAAGAAACAGAACCGCATCGGCCTCAGAAAGACTTTCCATGGCAATTCGTACCATTTCTCGATTCATCATCTCCCGTGCCTTATGTAGGCCAGGGGTATCCAGCATAATCATCTGATACGATGGACCGTTCACAATGCCGAGAATCCGGTTTCGTGTTGTCTGCGGCCTCGGGCTGACGATGGCAATCTTCTGGCCAAGCAACCGATTCAGCAGAGTCGATTTACCGGCATTGGGCGGTCCGACAATTGCAACGACCCCGGATCGGTACGATGGGGTGTCGGCGGATGATTCAGATGGTTGTTCAGCAGTCATTTGTTGTTTTAAACAAAAAGATTGTTTTGGAAAAAAACGTTGCTTTGAGGAAAAAATTAGCGGTAGAAAGTTTTCAAGCAGCGGTTACGCTCAATCCTGGTTGCGGTAAAAGTAATGACAAAGCAGCTTATTCCTGCTATCCATCTATGAGCCTGCTGATTTACTGTTTTTTTGTCGAATATCCCGGAGTCTCAGGAGCTCGAGCTCGCAGACCCGATTATACAAAAAACTTTTCCTCAGCTCAAAATCCCAGGCCGACGCAGGGAAGAATAGGACTTTTCCATTGCTCACGAATTGTAAACGGTAACCCATAAACTGTAAACCGCAAATTCCATGACTGTTCCCGGTTGTATTGTTGAATATATTGAAGGCGGAAAATTTTTCTGCGGCCTTGTTACTGCTGATACCGGTAAACGTTTCCGACTCCTGAATCAAAACGGCCGGGAACTCAACCTGCCGGCGTCCAGAATTCTACTGTCCTCTGCAACCAGATACAACAGTAATGAAAGCCGGACAACCCTGTTACACATTCTGGAAAAAGCCGCCGACAATCGCAGAAAATTATCGGAAAAAATAGATCTTGCAGAAATCTGGGAACTGGCCGTCCAGGAAAATCAGACATCATTTTCTGCAACTTTTCTCGCCGAACTTCAGTTCGGAGGAGAACTGACCGATGACAGGATAGCAGCTTTCTTAAGGGCCGTATTTACAGATCGTTTTTATTTCAAATACAAAAACGGGATGATCACGGTCCATACCGAAGAACAGGTTGAAAAACTCCGGCACCAATTGAAAAAAGAACAGGAAAAGGAGGCATTGTTAACAGAGGGCGCCAAATTTCTGCAACAGATATACCAGGGAGAAAAGGTATCTGCCGCTGCCTGGCCGCAACTGCCGCAGGTACTTGAATGGCTTGCTGAGTACGTCCTTGTCGGTAATGATGCTGAGCAGGCGGAACAAATCAGGCAGCTTCTGCAGAGAGCCGGGCTCAACAAACCACATGATGGATATACCCTGCTGGTGAACGCAGGTATCTGGCAACGGGATGAAAATCTTGCTCTACTCAAGGCAGACCAGCCGGTTGATTTTTCCGATGAATGCCTGCAGCAGGCACTATCCCTTGCAGACCCAGATGTGGAGACCCTGTTGACCGATCCAAAACGAATGGACCTGCGTCGGCTGGAGACCTTTACCATTGATGCTGCATCCACCCGTGATTATGATGATGCGCTCCATGTCGAGCAACATGGAGATATCGTTCGAATAGGAATCCATATTGCCGATGTCGGTTATTATATCAAACCCGGAAGTCCGCTTTTTGAGGAATCCCTGGAACGTTGCACTTCCCTGTACTTTCCTGAAGGACACGTTCCCATGCTGCCGCCTGTACTCTCCCAGGGGGTCTGCAGTCTGATCCAGGGACAACCAAAACCGGCAATGTCTTTTCTCATCGACCTTGACCGGAAGGGAACCATTATCCATTCCAAAATTGTCCGCAGTCTGATCCAGGTCAAACGCCGTCTCAGCTACTTGGAAGTCGATGCAATACTGGAAAAAAAACCGGAATCGGAACCGGACCTGTACCTGCTCAATGCGATAGCCCAAACCCTGCAGCAACAACGGGTAAATAACGGCGCCCTGCTCCTTTCCCTGCCCGATGTCAATATTGATGTCCGTAATCCGGAAAAAATATCAGTACGGCTTAGTCCGGTGGATACACCTGCCAGAACACTGGTATCGGAAATGATGATTCTGGCTAACAGCGTTGCTGCTTCCTATCTTGCCGGCCAGGAAGCGCCGGGTCTGTTCCGGTCACAGCCACCGCCGAGAAAACGAATTATCAACGGCATTCACAATGCCATGCAGGATATAGCCAGACAAAGAAGATTTCTTTCCAGGGGGGAGTTAACCGTTCACCCAAAACCACATAGCGGTCTGGGGGTTAACTGCTACACAACCGTGACATCGCCCATTCGTCGCGCTCTGGATCTCATCATCCAACACCAGCTGGCCCATATGATTTCGGGCAGGGGAATCCTTTTTTCCAATGATGAATGCAAGACCTTTTCCGGTCTCATCGGCCAAAAGCTGGCGCGGGCGGCAGGAGTGCGACAACAGCGCCATCGGTATTGGATCCTCCGCTACCTGGAACCGATGCAGGGAAAAACACTGCCTGCCCTGGTGGTCGGCCAGGGGCCGCGACGGGTCAACCTCTTGCTGCTGGATTGTCTGTTTGATATTGATCTGCCGCCTAACCCGGCCTTTCCGGTGGATGCCGGTGATACGGTACGGGTGCGCCTGGCCAGGGTAAGCCCGCTGGATAATGTATTACGGGTGGAATGGTAAGACCTCAATTGAAGGGAAGAGACACGGGAAAAAATCAGGGATAAAGCTCCGCCTTGGAAAATAAAACAGCATCCTTGTCCTTGGCTGAAAGGACAGGATCTCCGATCAAGGGCCAGTCGATGGCAAGTTCCGGATCATCCCAGCGTATTGCCCGCTCATGCTCCGGCGCATAATAATTCGTGGTCAGGTAAAGAAATTCAGCAACCTCCGACAAAACAACAAATCCATGGGCAAAGCCCTCGGGAACCCAAAACTGTTTTTTGTTCTCTGCTGACAGCACAATGCCCACCCAGTCGCCAAAGGTGGGTGAACTTTTCCGGACATCTACGGCCACATCAAAGACCTCACCGGCAATCACCCGCACAAGTTTGCCTTGGGCCTGCTTGATCTGATAATGGAGTCCCCGCAAGACATTTTTTGTCGACCGGGAATGGTTCTCCTGCACAAATTCCGTCTGCAGTCCTGTCTGTTCACACCACCGACGCCGGTTAAAACTCTCAAAAAAGAAACCTCGCTCATCCGTAAACACACGCGGTTCAATGACAAGAACATCAGGGATAGCGGTCTTTATTATTTTCATTTACCCTTACCATACATGGTTGCATAATATTGTTGGTATGACCCATCCATGACCGATTCCGACCATGACCTGTTTTCCAGATACCAGTCAACGGTTTTTTCTATTCCCTGTTCAAAGGTAAACTTCGGCCGCCAGCCAAGCTCACGATCAATCTTACCGGCATCAATAGCATAACGGCGGTCATGGCCAAGCCTGTCTTGAACAAAGGTGATTAATTCCCGTCTCGGAGTGTTGTTCAACAGACCGACGCGTTCATCAACCATATCGCATAGCTTTTCAACAACCTCAAGATTGGTTTTCTCGTTATGGCCACCGATATTATAAGATTCCCCGCTGCGCCCCTGGTCAAGAACCTGAAGAATGGCCTCGCAATGGTCCCGTACATAAAGCCAGTCCCGTACATTTCCGCCGTCTCCGTAGACGGGAAGAGGTTTACCGGTCAAGGCATTATTTAACACAAGAGGGATAAGTTTTTCAGGGAACTGATAAGGACCATAATTATTTGAACAGTTGGTTATCAGGATCGGCAACCCATATGTATGAAAATAGGCGCGGACAAAATGGTCGGAAGAAGCCTTGGATGCTGAATACGGAGACCGTGGATCATAGGATGTTTCCTCGGTGAAATACCCGGTTTTACCAAGCGATCCGTAAACCTCATCGGTACTGACATGAAGGAAACGACTATCATTGCTGCCCTTTCCCTGCTCAAGCCAATATTTTTTTGCACCTTCAAGCAAAGTAAAGGTTCCAAAGACATTGGTCCTGACAAAGGCGTCAGGCCCGGTGATTGAGCGGTCGACATGGGATTCGGCTGCAAAATGTACCACTGCCTGGATGTTATGCTGCTCAAAAAGATTTTCGATTAAGACGTCATCACAGATATCGCCACGAACAAAGGTGTAGCGGGGATGGCCCTCAACATCAGCCAGGCTCTGCAGATTGCCGGCATAGGTCAATTTATCCAGGTTGACGACCTGTAGATCATCACGTGTCTCAAGCAGAAGACGAACAAAATTGACACCGATAAAGCCGCAACCGCCTGATACCAGAATAGTTTTTTTCATTATTTCACCTGTTCCAAAGCAAGATGAACTCGTAAAAAATACAGACAATGCATAAAGATGGCTAAGTAAAAACACAGATATACAGGTAAGCGGAGCGTAGCGGAGACTCCGAGGAGTGGTATTCCGGGGCGGGTCTCAACTATACAGGTCGTATGTTGTGAATCGCCCCGGGACACACGACGCAGTAGATCGAAGTTTTT
>DRLX01000026.1 GCA_011322715.1 Desulfobulbaceae bacterium | reverse complement strand
TTTCATCAAGGGATTGCTCCCCGGAAGTTTTACGATGCGAAAAGGCCTCCTTTGCCTCCTGCATGGCCCGGGCGGCCGCGATCAGTTCCCCTACCCTGCCGCCCCTATAAATATTGCCGCAAAGTCGGTCCCGTACTGATGCATCGAAGGTTAACAGGGCGGCGATCTTATGTACATCTTTATCCTGCATGACCGAACCAAAACGGTTAATACCGGCATAAAAACCGATACTCTTAAACAACAGGCCGACAAGACCCCGGCCCAGATTTTGATAGATACCGGCAAAGGCGTTATCGATTTCAGTAAAGCCGTTGACCATGGCTACCTTGAGAAAGACTTCGTCCTCTTTTTTTTCGCCCTCCTGCCGAAACCGCTTCAGGGCTGCGGTCAGCAGATACATCTGGGCAAGGACATCGGCAAAGCGGCCGGAAAGCGACTCTTTCCTTTTTAACCCTGCTCCCATAACACCAAGGGCCACATCGCTTAAAAAGGCAAACCGGGCCGATACCCAGGAGAGTTTTTGTTCATAGCGACGGGTAACGCCACCATGTTTCGGCCGGTGCAGATGCCCTCTGGTAAGCCCCAGCAAAACGGACCTGAAACCGTTGACCAGAACGTGTTTAACATGGGAGAAGAACAGGGTGTCAAAGGTGGCGACATCACCTTTTTCAAGTGCTTCTATCTCGCCGTAGGCATACGGATGGCAGCGGATGACTCCCTGGCCGAACTGGATCAGGGTGCGGGTCATGATGTTTGCCCCTTCAACGGTTATGGCCACAGGAGCGCCGAAATAGGCATGGGCAAGAAGGTTGTTCGGTCCCCTGCTGATTGCGGCCCCGCCCAGAATATCCATGCCGTCAAGAATCATCCTGCGGAACTTTTCCGTACTCTGATACTTCATAATCGCATTGGCGACCGCCGGTTTTTCACCATTATCTATGGCGCCGATGGTAAAGGTCCTGGCGGCATCAAGCAGATAGGTATCCGCCCCCATCCGGCCAAGAACCTCGGCTATGCCTTCAAATTTACCGATGGCAATACCAAACTGATACCGAACCGAACTGTAGGCGGAGGCGGCAAAAAGCGCCAGTTTGCTGCCGCCGGTGGACGTGGACGGCAGAGAAATACCGCGTCCCACGGCCAGGGATTCCATCAGCATCGTCCAGCCGTTACCAAGGCCCTTTTCACCGCCGATGATATCATCAATATCAATCACCACGTCCCTGCCCACCAACGGCGCATTGACAAAGGGAACATTCAGCGGATCATGACGCCTGCTTTGATCCACACCCTCTTTTGCGGCATCAACCAGGGCGCAGGTGATGCCGAGATCCTCTCCTCTGCCCAGCAGATTGTCCGGATCCCGCAAGACAAAGGCCAGTCCTATGACGGTGGCGATCGCCCCGAGGGTGATATAGCGTTTTTCAAACTGCAGCCGTATTTTTAACGCATTGTCACCATCTCGAAAAACAGTGCCATGGGCCTGAATCGAGGTAGCATCACTGCCTGCCTGTGGTTCGGTAAGGGCGAAACAGGGAATGTCGCGACCATCGGCCAGACGCGGCAGGTAATGGTCTTTCTGACTCTCAAGACCGTAGTGGAGCAGCAGTTCGGCAGGTCCCAATGAATTGGGCACCATCACCGTGATGGCAAGCACCTGGGAACGGGTGGCCAGTTTTTCGATCACACAACTGTGCCCATAGGCGCTGAACCCCAGTCCGCCGTATTCTCTGGGGATTATCATCCCGAAAAAACGTTTTTCCTTGATGTATTCCCATGCCTGCTGCGGAAGATCTCTCTGTTGAAAAACCTCCCAGTCATCGGTCATGGCGCACAGTTCTTCAACTTCGTTGTCAAGAAAGCTCTGCTCTTCTTCACTGAGACGTGGGTAAGGGTTGGCCATGATCTTTTCAAAATCAGGGTGACCGCTGAAAAGATCCCCTTCCATCCAGACACCCCCGGCACGCAGGGCTGTTTTTTCCGTCGCTGAAATTGAGGGCAAAAGACCTTTTGATGTGAGCAGAGCAAACAACGGCTTTGTCAGCAGTTGCATCCGTATTTTTTTAACAATACTCATGAGCTCCCTCCGTAAAAGGTTTCATGGCCCCTGTCCATGGAAAGCAGAAGATCACAGGGAGCAAACCGACTGCCGCAGGTGGTCTTCAGCAGACCAAGCCTGGTGACAACGGCATCAATGCCCAGTTCATCGGCATACCGCAGCAAACCGCCCCGAAACGCCGGAAATCCGGTGCCCATCACCATTGCCATGTCAAGATATCCCGCATTATCCACCACGCCCTCTTCCAGGCACCGCGCCGCCTCATTAATCATGGTCAGCAGCGCCCGATCGAGGATAGCCTGTTCATCAAGCTTAGCCTCTCCCTTTTGCAGCCCTGCAATACCCCTGTTAATTTCAGGATGCTTCTTCTTGTGATTGTAAAAACCGACGCCGCTCTTCTTGCCCAGCCAGCCTTTTTCCACCATTTGCGCCATGATTTCACTGACCGGCATCCGCTCGCCATAGGCCCGGTGTAAAATTGCCGAAACTTTTTCACCGATATCCACCCCGACGGTATCAACCAGGGCAAAGGGTCCCATGGGCATGCCGAATGAGAGCAGTGCCGCGTCTATTGTTTGTATATCCGCCCCTTCCTCAAACATGGTTACCGCTTCACTGAGGTAGGGCATCAGGATACGGTTGACCAGGAATCCTTCTGATTCCTTGACCTTGATCGGCGTCTTGCCCATCCGCTTGGCCAGCTTGACCACCGTGGCGATGGTTCGTTCATCTGTCTTTTCTCCGGCAATGATCTCGACCAGGGGCATGCGATGAACAGGATTGAAAAAATGCATGCCGATGAACCGATGGGGATGATCGAGTTTTGCCGCCAGATCGCTGATGGCCAGAGACGAGGTGTTGGAAGCGATAATGGCTGCAGGTTGCAGAACAGCTTCAAACTCTTTATAGACCTGTTGTTTCACATTGAGGTCTTCAACGACGGCCTCCAAAAGAAAATCCGTGTCGCCAAAACCTTCGTACTCGGTGCTGAAGGTTATTTTATCCATCTTCAACGCTATTTCGCGCTCGTCCAGACGCCTGCGTTTCCTGATCCCCTCGTAAATTTTTCGAATATTGGCAATCGCCCGCCCAATACTGTCGTTATTGATATCTTTTAGGCGAACATCAATATCCTGATTATTGAGCGCCCAGGCGATACCGCTGCCCATGGCCCCGGTTCCGACGACGGCGCTGTGTCGGATCTCCTCTGCCTGCGCCGTACTGAAGGTTTCTTTTTTCAGCTGTTCGGAAATGAGAAAAAGCTTGATCAGATTTTTTGAAATCGGGGTGAGAGCGAGCCCGGTGACGGCCTCCCGCTCAATGGCAAGTCCGTCCTTGAGCGGCTTGCCGAAACTCTCTTCCATCACCTTGATCACGGCTAACGGGGCAGGATAATGACCATGTGTTTTTGCCCGTACTTTCTTTTCAGCCACCCTGCCGATAACCGTCCGCACCGGGGCAAGTTTCTCATACCAGGCAATGCCTTTCCTGGCGCAACAGAGCTTCTTCTCCAGGGTACCGGCAAGGATTTCTTCGATGAACTCTTCTTTCTTAAAGCCCAAATATCCGCTCGGCACACAGGCGTCAACCACGCCGAGTTTGAGTGCTTTTTCCCCTTTGAGCCGTTTGGCGCCGATGATCAGTTCCATGGCCTTGGCATAGCCGACCAGCGGTGTAAGCCGCTGCGTGCCGCCAAATCCCGGTAAGATGCCGAGATTCACCTCGGGCAGGCCGATACGGGTATGGGGATGACTGGTCGCCACCCGGAAGCTGCAGGCAAGACTCATCTCCAGGCCGCCGCCGAGACAGGCTCCGTCGATCATGGCAATGGTCGGGAAGGGAAGGGACTCAAGCTTTGTAAAAATATCCTGGCCCTGCTGCACAAAGGCGGAAATGGCCTCTTTATCATCGGCTGCCTGTATTTCATGAATATCAGCCCCGGCAATAAAAATATCCTCCTTGCCGCTCTCAATAAAAAGCGCTTTTATACCGCCATCTTTGCTCAGCGCATCAAGTCGGCCCGAAAACTCCAGCAGTGCCGCCCGGGAGAAGACATTGGCCTTGCTCCCCGGGGTGTTAAAGGTCAGAGTGGCTATGCCGCGCCTGTCCATTGTCAGCTCAAAATATTCATTTGTTCCCTTAGATTGCGTTGTCATTATTCCACCTCCAGAAGAAGCGCCGCTCCCTGACCGCCGCCGATACAGAGCGTTGCCAGGCCCGTTTGCAGATTACGGTTGCGCAGTTCATGCAAAAGGGTGAGAACGAGTCGGGTACCGGTCATGCCCACCGGATGCCCCAGCGCTATGGCACCACCGTTGACATTGAGAATTTTTGGATCAATGGCGCCGACGGCACTGGCCCCGCCCAGGTGGGTTTGGGCAAAAATAGTGGAGGCAAACGCCCTCAGGCAGGCTATGACCTGGGCGGCAAAGGCCTCATTGATCTCCACAAGATCAATATCAGCCATCGTCAATCCGGTGCGGCCAAAAAGTTTATGGGTGGCAAATACCGGCCCCAGTCCCATCCGCTTTGGATCAAGCCCTGAATATTCGTAGGCCCGCAGGTACCCGAGCGGGTTGAGTCCCCTGTCTTTCGCCTCCGACTCCCCCATCACGACTACGGCTGCTCCGGCGTCTGTTATCTGGGATGAATTACCGGCGGTAACCGTACCGTTTTTCTTGTCAAAAAAAGGTTTCAGCCGGGCAAGCTTTGCCAGTGTCTGTCCTTTTCGGATGCCGTCATCCATCTCAAGCATTGCACCGGTAAAATCATCGTAGACAACCGCCATACTCTCCTGGGCAAACCTGCCGCTCTCCCTTGCCTTGAGCGCCTTCTGATGACTTTCCAGAGCAAAGACGTCCTGCTGCTTGCGGCTGATGCCGAAATCCCTGGCAAGCACCTCCGCCGTCGATCCCATCAGCAGGCCGCTCACCGGATCAGTCAAGCCGGACATCAGGCCGATGATCGGCTTTAAAAAAGCCGGACGGAAACCAAAGAGCGCTCGTAGACGGTCAAGAGCGGTTTTTGATCTGGAAAGACGTTCAAACAGCCGTGTCATTTTTTCAGAGTACACCAGCGGAATATTGCTCATGGACTCGACTCCGCCGCACAGATAGACCTTGCCTTCGCCGGCGTGGATTCTGGCGGCAGCGGTGGTGATGGACTCCATGCCCGAGGCGCAGTTCCTGTGAACGGTCACCGCAGGGATAGACTCGGGGAAACCCGCCCGCAGGGCAATAACCCGGGCAATATTTGCCGCATGGATAGGTTGGGCGACATTGCCGATAATGACTTCGTCTATTTCATCAAAACCAACGGCAGAGCGCAGCATCGTCTCTCTGACGATTGTACTGCCGAGCGCGTCGGCCTGAAGGGCCTTAAACTTACCGCCCGCCTTTGCCATGGGTGTCCTGAGCCCTGATATGATTGCAATACGCTCCATTCGTCGGTCTCCTTATGCAAAGCGAGGTGCTGTATTTCCCGTGTCTGATCCTTAGATATGCCCTGTATACATATTCTCGATCACCTCGTTAAATCGGGTCTCAACATGATTACGGGCCAGCTTCATGGACGGCGTCAAATCACCGCCCTCTATGGTAAGAGTCTCTGAAATAAGGTAAAAATTTCTGATTTTTTCCCAATGGTTTA
>DRLX01000025.1 GCA_011322715.1 Desulfobulbaceae bacterium | reverse complement strand
GTTGATTTTTCAACCGCCTCTGCAGCCGGCGACGTGTTCTTCGTAAGGAATGTTGTATCATAATCTGAATAATCACCGATTTTGGACCTTTGGTCCTAAGATTGATAGAGGCTCTCGACAAAAAAATACCCCATGCCCCTTGTCAAAAATTGTACTGCATACCGCTCATCCAAACGACCGTAAAGGAGACAGTTTCAGGATACATTGAAAGAAAAAAACAGTGGGGAAAGCACCTGTTTACCCTTCAGGTTCAGCCCAAGTGAATTCAGGAAATCTTGCACACTCTCAGGCACCCATTCCCCGACAAAAATGATGAGAAGGGTTACTCTCCCACCGGATCGGAATCAACGGATATATCCATCTCCTTCCTGGTCCGCAGTTTCTGACCGACCCGCAACGCGGACGGACTGGACAGCCGGTCCCGGTTCAAGTCATATAACCGTTGCCACCGGCGACTGCTTCCATATACCTTACGGGCTATCACACCTAAGGAGTCACCGGAAACAACGGTATAGGTCCCATCCGTCGCATCCGGAGAAACGGCGTGTATCTTCGCCGCTTCTTCCCTGGGAGGGATGACAATTTTTTCCCCTACGGCAAGGACGTAGGGTGGGTGCCCCAGGTGTTCCCGGTTCGCCTGTGCAAGAGAGGACCATTGGGAGCGATCTCCATAGACTTTACCGGCAATGGCTTCCAGGGTGTCCCCGGCCTGCACGGTATATATTCGCGCTTTTATCGTGCCGGTAGACGATTGATCAACCTTGCCGGTCGCAGCTGCTCCGGTTTCCTGTTTCTCCTTGGCCGCTGCCTTTTGGACTATTTCAGAGCTCTCCTCAAGTGCAAGGAGCGTATCATTATTAGCCGGCACTTTGACGACCTGCCCTTGCAAAGGAATAATCACCCTGATAACCGGTTGTTCTTCGACGGCATGCGGCTCTGGCGGGAGTTTTCTCTTCTGTGTGTTTTTTGTGTTTTTTACAACCGGTCCGGCCTTTACAGACGATGCCGTCGCATCATTGATTATCGGCGGGGCAATGACTCGGTCAAGGACAATTCCCGTCATCTTCTTCATCTGCCCCTTTTCCCCGGGATAAGTTTCCGGCCGCATGTCTAAAGTCTTTGTAGGTGAAGGGACAACCGGCAGACTCGCAGAGGTAACGCCTTTTTCATACGGCGTCTCCGAGGTACCGGAACCTAAAAAGCCCCTGCCGGTCAACAGCATGGCAGCAAAACCCACAAAAATCAAAAAGAGGGAAAAAACAAGAATTTTCCGGCGCCGAGGCAATCTCAATCTACCGGGGACCTTCGTGCCAGGCATTTCAACCGGCACCGTTTGCTCCCGTGCCGTCCCGCCGTCATCCGGTGAGGAAGGAGTCAGCAAGGGGCCGAGTTTACGGAGCATGGTAACCCGCTGTATTGCCTGATCAAGTGATGGATAATCAACAGTGATGGCGAGAACGCCGCCATAATCCCTTTCAGCCTCCTCATACCGCTGTTGTTCTTCCAGCCGGCGGCCATGGTTGAAAAGTTTCTCTGCCTGTGCAATCTTTTCTTCCAGCGATTGTTCCAGCCGGCGGCTTACCTGAGGCTCAATCGCCCGAGATAACTTATGGAAAATAAACCGGGCCTCAAAAAGACGTTT
Organism: Desulfobulbaceae bacterium; assembly: GCA_011322715.1. GTDB lineage: Bacteria > Desulfobacterota > Desulfobulbia > Desulfobulbales > Desulfobulbaceae > DRLX01. Next base: position 3,573 of record DRLX01000025.1, on the reverse strand, counting down.
CTCATCAATCCTTGCCTGCACAATTTCGGCCGAGGCCGACGTTGTGGAAGAATCCAAAGAATTGGCCATAAAACAGTCCTGTTAAAACAACGATTTCAGTATCGTGTACACTACCAGCCCCACACCTATGGAGCTATACATCAGCAGTCAGGGGATGCAGTCACTGCCGTATTTTCGAAAAATAACGGCAAAGGCCCCCATACCGGCAAACAGAGCCAGGCCGACAATGATAAAATCCTTCATCAGAGTACGATGGTTAAATCCAGGTACATAACTCCACCCGCAGCACACTGCGGGATACTTGACCTAAGATAAACAAAAACAAAAAATTATCCCCGATATTTCGCCCCGGTTTTCTTGCGTAATCGAATGGCTTTGGGGGTAATCTCCACCAGCTCATCATCATTAATATATGATATGCATTCCTCAAGGCTCATGTCAACAGGCGGGGTAAGAATAACCGCCTCGTCCGAACCCGAGGCCCGCATATTGGTCAATTTCTTCCCCTTGGCCGGATTGACCACCAAGTCGGCGGTTCGACAATTTTCACCGATAATCTGTCCTTTGTACAGGTCTACACCCGGACCGATAAACAGGCGCCCCCGATCCTGCAGATTAAACAGGGCATAGGCCACGGATGTACAGGATTCCTTGACGATCATCACCCCATTGGTGCGGTTGACGATTTCACCGGCATAAGGTCCCCACTCGGCAAAGACATAATTCATGACCCCCATACCGCGTGTATCGGTCATAAACTGAGAACGATACCCCAAAAGACCTCGGGTGGGAATCTTGAACTTCATCCGGGTCATCTGATTTTCAACCTGCATGTCTTCCAACACGCCTTTAAGCTTACCCAGTTGTTCAATGACAACGCCCTGATACTGCTCATCAACATCAACAGTCAACTCTTCATAGGGTTCAACCGTCTTCCCGTTTTCCTCACGCATAATGACATGCGGCCGTGTCACTTGAAATTCATAACCCTCACGCCGCATTTTTTCGATCAGGATAGAGAGATGCAGCTCTCCTCGACCGGCAACAAGAAAACCGACGGCATCGGTCAACGGCTCAACCCGCAACGCAACATCAGCCAGAGTCTCCCGGCGCAGACGTTCTTCCAGGTGCCGAGAGGTAACAAATTTTCCATCCTGACCGGCAAAGGGTGAATCATTGGGGATAAAACGCATGGAAATAGTCGGCGGATCAATCTCAACCAACGGCAATGGCCTGGGATCATCAAGATCGGTAAAGGTAACGCCGACCGTGACGTCCTCCATGCCGGCAACAGCGACAATATCACCGGTAGAGGCGCTCTCAACCGGAACTTGCCGATCAGCTTCAAAGATGAAAATCTTATTGATCCGCACCGGTTTGATGGATCCATCCCGGCGGGCGACAACCACGTTATCGTTTAAACTTAACCGCCCATTGACCAGTTTACCGATACCGAGCCGACCAAGATAGGGTGAATAATCAATGGTGTTGATCTGCAGCTGCAGGGGTGCGTTGATATCACCGGACGGCGGCGGCACATGGTTGATAATCATCTCGGAAATGAGATCCATTCCCTCGCCCGGCACCGGAGTCTCACTGTGGTCCGCAACCATATATCCCTCTTTTGCCGAACCATAAACCACGGGAAAATCCAGCGATTCATCCGGAGCATCCAGACGGCCAAGGAGATCAAAAACCTGATCCACCACCCAGTCACACCGGGCCGCCGGTTTATCAATCTTATTAACCACCACCAGAATCGGCAACCCTGCGGCCAGCGCCTTTTTGACCACGAAAAAAGTCTGCGGCATCGGTCCTTCCTGGGCGTCAACGAGAAGGACGGCGCCATCGGCCATGCGCAGAACCCGCTCCACCTGGCCGCCGAAATCAGCGTGTCCGGGAGTGTCTATAATATTAATCCGATAGTCCTTATACTGATAGGATCCGTTTTTGGAGGCAATGGTGATCCCACGCTCACGTTCAAGGTCCATGGAATCCATCAATCGTTCAGCTACCTGCTGGTTATCACGAAACATGCCGCTCTGACGAAAGAGCTGATCAACCAGTGTCGTCTTCCCATGGTCGACATGGGCGATAATCGCTACATTACGAATATTTTCCTGCTTCATATCTTTCCTGTCCCGCATAACGGGGAAAATTAGCACCTAAATTGAGGTAAAATAAAAATAATTTTTCCAAGGGTCACGGACAAAAAAAATTATTATTCAATGTGCCTGATTTTTCCTTAGATTCACAACGAAAAAAGTAGGCATATTAAAAACATGTAACCTTTTTCACAACGAAGAAGCTGAAAGAAAAGATAAGCAGGATGGGATAATTATTTTTTTCCGGGGCTGTTAAGGGTAAAAAATGGCAGACTGTACCGAGAAAAGAACAAAAAGACAAGGAGATTTGTGAGCTCCCGCCTTTATTGTGTTTTACGGGCAAAAACCCAGTCGTATCCGGTTGACAGTTCCTTGCAATATGTGTATCCATCGCTGTCAAATTTCTTGAGTAATTCCGGATTGGTTACCCGGTTACTGATGACATAATCCACCATCATACCCCTGGCCCGTTTGGCATACACGGCAATCACCCGGGCCTTTCCATTTCTTATCTCTTTAAAGGAAATCTTCAGAATGGGACAACCGAGATCCGCCGGTCTCACCACCTTAAAGTACTCCTCCGAGGCCAGGTTGACGAGGACGGCATGTGCATTACCGGCAAACAGAGATCGAAGATGCCCTGTGATTTCGTCCCTCCAATATTCATACAGGGTTTGACCACGATCCGTCATAAGCCTGGTTGCCATTTCCAGTCGATACGGCTGCATAAGATCAAGGGGGCGCAGCAGCCCATACAGCCCTGAAAAAATACGCAGGTGGTCCTGAGCGAAACGGAAATCTTCTTCCGTAAACCTCGCAACCGGAATCGGACTGAACTGAGCGCCCTGAAATACCAGCAAAGCCTGTCGGGAATTTTCCGGTGTAAAGGGAAAATGCATCGTCTGGTACCGTTGAAAAGTCAACTCGGCCAGGCGCGGGCTGATTTTCATCAAGGCTGCCAGTTCCTCAACACTGCGTTTTGCCAGTATACTCGAGAGTTCTTCCGCCTGGTGCATAAAGACGGGCATAGTCCTGAGTTCAATGGTTTTACCATTGAACTCCTGTGTTTTTGAAGGAGAAATAACAAGTAACATCAATCTGTTCCCCATTTGTCAAACAAAATACGACGATTTTCAGCCGAACGCCGCAAAACAGGAACTCTGCTATCGGCATAGTCAATGACCATGGCGGTTTTTCCCTGCAGGGGCCGCATTACCCTGCCGACCACCTGGAGCAGCCGACCTTCAAATTTTATCGGCGTTGCCAGGACTATGGTGGTCAAACCAGGGCAGTCAAACCCCTCTCCTATCAGTTGCAGGGTAGCAATCAACACCTGGATTTTGCCGGCCTGAACACCGGTGACGATCCGCTCCCGTTCTTCGGGATGAATCCGACCGGTCAACAGGGAGGCATCATACCCAAGAAGCGCCAACTTTTCCTGTAAAACACGACAATGGGCGATCCGATC
>DRLX01000024.1 GCA_011322715.1 Desulfobulbaceae bacterium | reverse complement strand
GGGCCTGGAAAGATATAAAATGGAGGCAACCCCCTGTGAAAACAAAGGGAAATGAAAAACCCGTCGTCCCGGAGAAACCTCTCGGAAAGACGGGTTGTCTTTTTTCAAATGGTAGAGGGCTCGCCGCCTTCCAGAAATTCAGTCTCCCCAGCGCCGACACATCAAAAGCCCTTTATTTACAATGTCTTGAGAGTTTCCAAGTGCTGTTCTCCGCGTCCCTACGCGGGAAATGTTTTTCTCCACATTTTCCCCAAACAGAGAATGGACGCGGGTTCGATTCCCGCTGCCATATCAAACGCGGTGATATAATAACCCAAGTCTCCAGTTCCAAGACTACGGCATATCAATGAATTGGGGAATTATTTCCAGAAATTTTTTCTGCGCAGTTTTAGGAAGCTCTCTGAATTTCTCAATCAACCATTCTAAAGAAAGGGTCTCAAGGCGCTCCTCAATACGACTAACCACATTTGCTAGTCGCGCAGCGTGTTCATCCGTAAGTATTGCTGGTGGATTTACGACTTTCAAGTGTAAGCGATTAGCCTCAGCAACAGTCATTTTGTCAACCTCTGACACAACAGACTCCATGGATTCAATCCATGCTAAACTTTTCTGTTTTCGTTGAGTTGAAATATTTGCCACAAAGTTTTCGAAGGTCTCATCAACCGGCCAGGGCAGTGCCTCTTCTGCCCCAAATGCGACGTCAGCCTCTTGTCGAAGCTTTTCGGCTAATGATTTAAACTCGCGCCATGACAAACTATCATCATGCAACTGATGATAATAGCGTTTATATGCCTGCAACGCTCGTTTCATAACACGCAAGTCATCGACATCTATTTCACAACCCTCAAACGCACTTATCAGGAACTCTACTTCCTCAATATGTTTGTCTAATTCTTCTTCTGTACTGATCTTAGAATCCCAGAGGCGTGAAGCGCGTTTCGTCAGACTAGATTCAGCCTCCTGCAGTTTGCCTAAAAAATCCACAAGTTGAGCGCGAAGAGTAGAAATCTCATTTATCTCGATTCGGCGAGACATCCCCTGCAGTTTCGCGGAAAATTTCTTCCCTACACCCCTCAACCCTCTAATCTCGGCGACACGCATTAATCGCAGAGCATCAGCGTGTTGATCGAGCCAAGATTGAACATCCCGGATTAGCTGGTTCGCCTCTGCAATGGTCTCCGCCTGTCGAATGGCATGTTTCGTGTGACGCTCAAGATCTTCCGACAGCGCAACAAGCCCTAATTTACTTAAATTGCTGCCAACCAGGCGAAGCATTTTATGCTTAAAATCTCCAACTGCCTCTGGGGTGTCATTTGCAGGCCTTTGCTCCGCAAGCCAGGTTGGAAATAACTGTACAATCATCTGGACAGTCCGTTCTATATGAGGCTCCAACTCTTCAATCTGGTGTTTCTCCCAGAGTGGCATTTCGGCAATCATTCTTTCTTTTAATTTTAGAAGTTTTACCGCTCCCCAACTCAACAAACTAATGTTCTTTTGTCTTTCTCCAGCTTCGAGCTTGCTAAAGGCAGCTTCTTGCTTTTCTTCCATCTTTTTAAGGGCATTAGCTGCTTCATAGGCCTGTTCTTCAAGATGGATGAAACGATAACTGCATGTTGGTGGCACGGAAATACGTTCCTTAAGCTCCGAAGTCCTTCTAAGGAAAGAGAACTTGCCTAAATAACTCTCTGCCTGTTCCCACTCATCCAGGAGATTCTCCCACTCTGAGGAGGCCTCTCCTATAAAAGCCAACTCCACATTCTGAAGCGCGGTGATATCAAGGAATTTTTTCTTGAATATTCCCTCTTGTAGCCATTGGGTTAGGGCATACTGCTGTCCATCTCGGACAATGACAAGCTGTTCACTTCTTGGGGCCACGAAAACACCCAACAGCAGTCCAGCGGAGGCGATATTTGCGCCATAAGGGGGGAGACACAATTGCCTCAAAACTTTTCCAACGAAAAACTGGTGATGGCCTGACTGGAGAATGTCATCCCATTTCTCGGTCACTTTTCGTATTACAGGATTCTTTGGCCTTCTCGAAATCTTGCCGGTCTGGGTAAAAACATCCCATGAATTATTTAAGGTTGTCAGTGCTCTGTTTTTCACCTTGACCGGCTTTGAAATCACAGCATCGTAATCAAGGTTTCCTCTCAGTAAATCAATAATTAAATCCTGACAACTGTCAGCTGCGTTACCGCGAGTCGTTGTAAAACCATCAAACGGAAAAGGCAATGGTTTCTTGTAGATATGTTCAAACAGCTCTGTGCCGACTCGACTCAATCGCTTGGCTTCTATCTCTTCTATTAAAGCAGTTATATATCTTCTCTGTTTGATCAGCTCTTCTATTTGGGTTTGGACTACCTGACGCATTTTCTCTTGATGAGCACCGATTAAATTGCCAAAACGAGCCCGATCCTCTTCACTGATAGAATCTTCTAAGACGGCTAGCTCTGCCAATGCTTGCCCAAGTACCCCTTCCTCGTCGCAAAGGAGAACAATTAATATTGGAACTACCTGATTTCCGATACCAAGATCACGAATCACAGCACGAAGTGTTTTCTTGACATTTGATGAAACAGTTTGAGGGTCTCGGCTCTGTTCCACATAACAATAAATAACGGTTCCGCGTGGCTCAGTAACATCTATGGCCTTACCCCATCTGTCAGCTGCGATTCTGATCTGGGCATCAAGGGTGTCCAAATTTGCCAACACCCCTTGATAGCGCCACTCCTTTGTGGTGATCGAATGTCGTTCAGCAAAATCACACTCCAAATCGCCGAGCAGATCGCACCACTCCGACGCCTTGCTGGCAAACAACTTAGCTTTGCCATTTTCATCATAGGTGCTCGCTACCCTTTGCCTGAGAAAAGAGAGAAACTGGGTGCGCGGAACAGCGTCGCCTAAAATATCAAACTGGTTAAAACGATCATCCCACTCCAATATATTGTACTCGTTTTGGAGCAGGCTGATTTCGTCTTGAGCACGTTGGACTGACACTGACAAGCCGGCAAACATCGCTAAAGCCTTAATCGCTTCGTCACGGTTCGCTACCTGCAAGCCCATTTTTGAAGAAAGAACTACAGCCTGCAAAAGACGCACTGCATCCTTAGTTATCCGGGAGCCATAACGGGAGTACACCGATGCGTAGGCGTGGGTAATCGTGCCCTGCTGGCCACTTTCCTCAGAGGAGATAAGCTCTTGAAGAAGATCGTCGGTCCACAAGCTCACCGGAGCCAGCGTCCAATTCCTCTCCGCCTTTGCCTCTATTTCTTTTGACCGCTGAAAAAAATCACCAAGCAAGGCCAAGGCAGACCGTTCCTGTAGATATTTGCCAGCAGCAGTTAACGAAAAAAGGAACCACGTTGTCAAAGGAGAAAGAGGCCAACATCCCTTCCGGACAACTGTATGAAACGAATCAACATCGGTCCAAAGCCTGTAACTATTCGATTGCGGAAACCAGTTATGGAGACTTGTAGCCATAGATTCCGATTCCTTGATGGCCTGCTGGTCAGCAAACCAGGAATCTACATCTACTGTTTTTTGTTTTTCCAAGAGATGGGCAATCAGGGTCTCTAAGTTAATGGAAAGATATACCTTAGCGGCAGATTGGTAGCGGGTGATGTAGCGTAGTATGTCATTTTTATATTCCGGAGCAACCCGTTGGACATAGGCATTAAGTTCAAATTGTATGAACCCGATAAAGGTCGTAGTATCGGCATTCCCCTGCACGCCCTCGAATAAATCCTGCAAAACACCGCTGCCTGCGATTTGGCTGCGGACAGTAGCAAATTCCGTATAGCGGCCAAATTCATCAAACAGAACGAGAGCATGCATGAACGGTTTGCCATCGCCGCAATACTCACGGGCTACGACATCAAGAACTTCCCGTGCGGATTCTCCTCCCAGGGCACGAATGGGCATACCACGCTCGGCAAAAAAATCTTGCACCTTCCCGTATACATATTCATCCTGCTCTTCAAGCGCACTCAATATCCTGTCAACATCCGGCATGCCTGTGTCCGCCAGCAATTCTGCGATCACATTTTCGCCTGCCATGCGAATAAGATTGGCCGCCTGCCTAAAACGCGGTCGTAATTCGTCAATGGGGCTAGTGTCCAGATTTCGGGCGCGCAGCTGCAAGATAACCTGCCGTGTAACCTCGGCTGTCAAATCAAAGTTGCGCATCCCGTTTAGGGCAATAACAAGGCAAGGACGGATTTCCCGCAACAAAGCGTGTATTTCATCGCCAATACCTGGATCTGCGGTCTGCAAGGCGGCAACGATTGCCGCAGCCGTATCCCCCGAAGGAGATGCAAGGAGCGTTGCTAGTGTAAGGGCCAAATGTGACTTTCCGGTTCCATAGCCAGCGATGGCCAGAGTAAAAGGCTGATCATCCAGCCCACAGCACCGTCTTATAACCTGCCTAGCAAAGCTGGCCGTATCTACCAGCCGGTGACCATGGGCATGGCCAACATCATCCTGGCTTACTCCATGATATTTGGGACCATGAAAAACGAAAGCCTCGGATGCCTTGCGGCGTTTCTCCTCATCCGATAAAAACCAGTCAATATTAACGGCCCCGTGGAAAAGGCGATCGCCTCTGAACTTGACTATATCTTGTAAGGTGAGCTGCATCGGCAACCTCTCAGTTCAGATCAGATCATCGTACATCCGGCCCCATGCTTCCTCGGCAGTCGATCGCGGCCGTATAATCCAAGGGTTCATCTGCCGGTCTACCGCGACAATACCTTTTCTCTCAATAAGATCTATGGCGCGGTGTGACTCGTCTATATTCCAACCCGGAATGGTCTTCCAGCCAGCCTTGTGATCGAGTTCCGCAAGGGTTATCTGGTTTGCCTTGGGGAAATGATCGGCCATGAGTTGGAGCATCCATGCTCCATAAGCAAAACCACATTCATCATTAATAGGAGCCGGCCGCCGAACAACTACACTATCCATCTCCTCATATAGGACACCGCAGGCCCGAAAGGCTGCATCGTCTTCATACATCCGTATGACAGGGCCTATAACACCCCTGCTATTGCAGTTGTAGACAAGGGAAAGATGCTCTTCCAGCCTAGAACGGTGGAAACGCATGCCGAGAGCCTGACTTCCGACAAAAAATATTTGATACCAAGTTTCCGCGCCAGCCAACACGCTACAGAGATTGAAATGGGCAATCCACTGGGTTATCCGTTCCTTTAGGTGGGGATCCTCAAGGAATACAATACGGCCAAAGGGGGTTAATTCCGGCCGCTTCACTGCAGATCGTCCATTGCCAATTAGCCTGATCACCCCCATGCCACGGCAGTAGTCCAAAATAGCAGGCACCTTGCCGCTAGATTTCCCCATGGGAATACCGGTTGCACTTGCTATTGCCTGATAATTGCCTTCTCGTCCAGAAGCGGCAAAACGCAACATGGCATGGATATATTGCCGCTCGGGGATAAAAGTCTTATGGAAATTTCGTGGAAGGCGGTATTGTATTTTTGCTTTCACAATTTGTTCTCAAGTGTGTCGCGTAGTCGTTTTGCCCATAGTGAAGCGGAAAACACCAGCTTTGGATTGATATTTTCGAGAATCTTGAAAGAATGGGAGCCTTTTCCGTATTCACCTTTTTGGGTGTGGCGGGTTGAATTTTTCAGCGCATCAAAAAGCTGTTGTTTCCCGATGGTTTCAATATCCTGGTTGCCAGGCAGGGCCATGGTTTGGAAGCTACTGCCGAAAAAATCCTGCAGGCACTGCCGGTCAGCCAGAAACCAGGCCTCCATGCACTGGACCATCAAATGGGCCTGCTCACTATCTGTATTTGCCGGTTGGTTCCAACCATCCCGGGCGTGGAGATGTCCCCAGGGATCAAATTGTCCTGTCTGCTGATGCTGCGGCTGCACCGGGGCCTCGCTGTCCACCAACAGCAGCGGCAATTCATCGTTGGTTGCTGTTTTTACAGCGGTACAGAAATCACCATAGGCTGAACCACGTGAGCCGCAAGCAACAACTCTTGGCATCCTGCCCTTGAATCCGGCCTTTTCAAAAAATTTGGAAAAGGCCCGGCGGCATTCGCGTTTAAGCTTGGCCTGGTCACCGCCGCCTTCCACGTAAATTTTTACTCTCACCAGCGGGTCCCTCCAATTTCTCCCTTGCGCCACAGCTCTCCCAAACTGTATTTTTCAAGCCAGTCTTTCAGCTTTTCTCCATCCAACCGCTTTATTGATGTGCATCCATTTTCTTTTTCACAGACCAGGACCGACTCCGGTACATCCGTCAGCTCATCCACAAGCACATCGGAATGTGTGGTTACGATAAGCTGGGTACGTTGTGAGGCCTCTTTAAGAAGTGTTGCCAGCAAAGGGATTATATCGGTATGAATCCCTAGTTCCGGCTCCTCAATACAGACCAGCGGCGGCGGGTCCGGATGACAAAGAATCGCCAGAAGACAGATATATCGTATCGTCCCGTCAGAAAGCCGGGTTGCCGGGATGGTGTAATTTCCTTCCTGCAGAAAGAGCTGAACCGTGCCGCCCTCCACGCTAATATCAAAATCCTCTACTCCCTCATAGAATTCAGCGAGATATTTGAGAATCTCTTTTTTTACTGTTGGCTTACGGCGGAGTTGGTTCAGCACCATGCCAAGATTCAGGCAATCCTCACTCAAAAAATCATTCGGCGCGTCGGCTGCCTGGGGAAGGCGCAATTCCGCCTTTCGCCCAAAAGTCCATTCCCGGTAAATTTTAATCTTGCCGAATTGCTCACCAAGCCAAGTCAGTTCCGGGTACTGGTCCGGGTCTTTTCGTTGCGCCAGAATGGATTGCTGCGGATCGACATCATCACGCCGCAAACTTCGATGGCCTTCCTTGACATTGATAACCGGGTTTCCGTGCTGGTAACGATAAAAGAAGTAAGGCTCTGATTCTCCGGGATCGGGAGATTCATTTTCCAGACGTTCATCCACAAGCTCAAAACGCTGACCAGCCTCAGTAAACGACAGAACATATCGCAAGTCTTTACCACCTGTCGGTAGATGAGAGAGGATAGTCTCAACAGCGGCAACAGGTGTCTCTTTAGTCCCTTTCCAGAGCCAGTCACGAATGCCGCCACCTTTACGTACTGGTGCCGCCAGTTCTTTTGGGGCCGCCTGAAGCAGGGAAATCACCTCAATCAGATTGGATTTCCCGGACCCATTAGGACCGATCAGCACATTGAGATTCCCTAATTCGACATATTTGCTGCCAGACCCGAAAGAAAGGATATTGGTTAGGCGTAATTTTTTTATCCTCATATTTGACCCCAATCTTGCTCAGCCGGTCGACTGTGAAGCAAAATTTCTTTTTTCTAAAGCCGTTATACGAATTTTTAACGCTCTGGATACAAGCCTTCCTCTGTCCGGCGAGAGATTTTTCCCGATCGAGTAGCACTCGCCCTTTGCCAAAGAAGAGAGTTTTCGCACCCACTCATCAGGCCTTTGTTGGGTTGCCAAGGCGGCAATATCGGCAAAGGCCTTGAGCTCGGTATCCGCTGGCTTGAAAAAAAGTTTGTGCTCGGCCTGGAACATGCGGTCGCGCTCATCCTTTTTCATGTTGCTCATGGTTTGGGTAGCCAGAATAAGTGAGAGCCCGAACTTTCTTCCCTCCCGTAAATACTTCGAAAGAGGGCTGCCCTCCTGATGATCCAGATTCTGAACTTCGTCCAAGACAATGACCTTAGGGTCTGTTTTTTTCCCTTTGGCCTGGAGATAGCCATAGAGATCCCAAAGAATAAATTCTGTCACCAGCCGGCTGGATTTCATATCCATTCCCGCAAGCTGGAAAATATTGCACAAAGGATCTTCTTTCTGAAATAGATGATCCCAGTTGAATCCCTTTTCCCCAGAGGCAAAAGGTTTATCCAACACAAACGGGCGTAATTTATTAAACAGGGACTGAGCATATGCCTTGTATTTTTTGTCCTCGGCCATCTCTTCGATCAGGGAGAGCATGTAGTCAAGGTTCATCTCCTCTCCCAACGAATCCACTCCGTCCATAACCACCCGGTGCAATATGCTGTATTGTTGATGGCCAAGGCCATACACGGAGTCAAACAAACCGGCGATTCGTTTGGCAACAGCATTGGAGTTCTCCTTAATAAAAATCCCGCCTGTATCCGCCTCTTGCGGAATAAAAGGATTGATGGGCAATGGGTCATTTTTTATGACGTGCTGCTTGGGTTGCAATATACCATTTGTTATTGATTCGAGTTGGTTGGGCAGAAAACCATTTGTGTAATCAATAATCAGGCTGTTCTGCCTGAATTTACTCATTTCGCAAAGAATACACTGGATGGCATAGGTCTTCCCCTGGCCGGAAGAGCCAAAAATGAGCATATGCCGATTGACCAATCCAGAATGGGAAAACTCCCAATAGACCGGCTGGTCGCCATTGACCCTCCGGCCTAGAAGAATTCTGCCCGATCTGCCTGTTGTCATCGCCGCTTCATCAGCCTGGGCAACAGCAGCCTTTACGGCCTGAGTCTCTCCGCCTGATTCTGATTCCGGTTGAGATGCATTGGAATCGACAGAGTGACCGACATTCCCTTGCCAGCCGGATGAATCTACAATACTTTCCCCTGTCATGGACGCACCCTCTGTTGAAGGCGTTACCCCCACATCAATGGTCTCGTCAAAAGTCTCATTGCCTTCGTCCTCACTCTCCCCATCTCCCCAAAGGGTATCGTCATCATCAGCGGCCGGCTGAATGTCCTCATCACCCACAATAATCTCCTGGCCCTGATCCGCGAGGGCATTCCAGTCAATCTCCATGTCCTCCGGGCCGGCAAGCAACCTGCGAACAACACCACCGCCAATGCCATAGACCTGAGCCGTTATGGCCGGCTCAACCTTTGGTGCCCAGTACCCCGTACGTTCCATTTTGTCCTCTTCATTGATTCGGAAAACAAAAACCGAAGCAGCCCAGCAAATTTCAAAATCCCCTTCGGCCAAACGTTCCAATGCGGCCAGCACATCGGAATATTGGCTCTTACTTACTTCAGTTTTGCTCGCGATCAGGCGGTGGAGCTGCATCCACCAATACCGCCGGTCAGGATGTTCATCTTCAATACCAACACCGTCCTTATCCGAAAGCGGTGCAAAAGCGGCGGAGAGAACCTTCAGGCCGTTATCAATTTGTCGTCTGGCCTTCTCTATATACCAGCTCTCCTGCTCCACTAGTTTGCATTCAACGATATGCATCGTGACCTGAAAGCGTATATCATCTTTCAGCAACACCTGTATCCACAACAGATCCGGTCGTCGCCTGTCCTCTGAGAGATCGAACCAATGCCGATAGGCATCAAGAGAAACCAGGAATTCACATAAGACGGTTGGACGGGAACGCAACATTTTTCTGGTAATGGCGTTGGCCATAAATTCGCGGATATGCTCGTCGCCAACACCAGTTGCCCGCACCAAAGAGAGACCGGAAAGTTCCGGGGCGACATGCAACACTCCTTGGGCCACTGCTTCGCAATCCGTCCGGCTCCATCCGGCCCCTGCGCCATAAAGTGATTGTATTGCCTCCCGTAACCGATAATGGATATCGGCAAAAGAAAACCGCTCCGTTGAGATGGTGTAGTTGTCTTCACCATGACTGCCGACTCCAGAGCCAAAGCCGATGATCTCCCTCTCTTTGCTGCTTTCCGATAAAGGCGTCTTTATCAATCGTTCGTCCATGTTGGGGTCGATACAAATAACCCACTCCACCTTCGTGTGCAGGGCATCCATTACCCCGCGCCAAGGCGCAAAGTCCCCCGCGCCTACTACTATTGTGCCTGTCTGCCTAGTGCCAGATTGCAAGGAGTGCAGGAGGCTTGCATGGCATGCTCCCAAGACGAACTGCCTGTTGCTCACCACTCTCTTACGGCGGTAACGTTCAGCAGGGTTATTGATGGTACAACATGCCTTTTCCAAAATGGGAAATTTCAGCTCCCTGCTCCTGACATCAAAGGGCTCCACCCTCTCAAAGACATTTACCCCTGAACCCGTACTGATGAAGTCGTAAAAAAACGCCAGGTCCGCCTCGAACTGTTCACTGATCAACCTCTGGAACGCCCCATGTTCGTTGCTTTCAATGATCCTATGGGCCAGGGAAAAACGACAAAGCCGGTACAAGCCGTATTTGCTTTCGGTTTCAGCCGCCTCCCAGCGCTCACGCCACTGCTGCACCCATAAAGAAACATCCGCCTCGTCCTTTGATTCGGTAAACAAGGTGATACTGATGGCATAGGGCCGGTTGCGTTCCTGATGAAGTACATAGCGCCTGTTCGGCTGCCTCGTAGTGGGTCTTCTTGCCAGTTTTTTCAGATAGGCATGAACGGCGGCGACTACTGGCTGAATGTCCTTGTTGCGGAAAATGGCGACACTCAAGCCGTCATGGGCATGGGGATGGAGGTCAAAATAGTCCAGCATCAGCCGCAGCATAAGCCTGGACTCACTCGTTTCCCGGAAAAGCTCGGTATCACTTAGGCTGGTATCATCCCCTGAGGCCTCATCGTATTGCAGGAGCAGCCGGGTGGAAAGCGTGGTCTCCCGGTCGTCAAAAGCACCAATTAAATGAACCAGTTCTTGCCCTCTGACATTGGCATCAAGATTATGCTGCTCATTGCCAAGCAACCCTACCAGTGGCGCTTGGATGTCGGCCAAATCGATATAAGATTTCCAGATGTGGAGTTTAAAGGAGTTCTTTCCAGGCCCGCGTCCCAGTTCCCGGTTGACACCATAATTGAAGCAACGGGTCAAATAGACAGCCTGGGCCTCCAGCATCTCCACCACGGCAGGATGCAGGATGGTGGCCGCCGCGGCTGGCTCAAAGGGATCCGCATGCCACGTATCGCCGAGATCAGGCCGTCTCTGTTTGATGATCAAAAAGGCCCGGGTGAGCATGCCGGCCAGGGATGATTGGGAGATATCCGGCAGGGACAGGGCCGCGTCAAAGGCATCTTCATAGGCCTGCCTGAATTCCGCCCATGCAGCAGAAGAAGATGGGCCAAACAAGGTAGCGAAAATACCGCTGGATGCCATCTGGTCGATGAAAAGGTCATATTTTTCAGCAAGCCCTTTTAGTTTGGGTGACAGGGGATCATCTAGATGTCCCCAGTCTCCCTCAAGCAGATTTGTCATTACTCCGCTTCTGTCACGTTCGTCCCGGATTGCGTGAAGCAATACCCGCCTGATCTCCTCATCCGAGGCTGTCTGTAACAACTCTTCAAAATAGGGAATATGATAGACAGGGAGTTTATGAACATCGGCCAGCCCTTTAATGGCGTCCCTGGCCCTGGACAGTAAATCAGCTGCCAGCCGGTACATATGATGTTCCGGTAGCCGCCAGCCAAACTTGCGGCGAAATGGTTTTTCAACAAAATCCGAGACAATAGTTACTGAAAATTCAAGAGCCGGTTCAGCGGTTTTGCTGTAACGGCAATTCACCTCTTCCGAGAGGATCTTGCTCTTAAATACGACTTCGGACCCGTCTGCATTATGCAGATTGACATGCTGAGATAAGAGCGAATCAATCCCGCCAAGCAAGCGGCCCAGATACTCCCTGGCCAATTCTGAATTCTCCACTACATCATCGCCGCTGTCGATATCGTGTTTGAAACGGTCAGGCGTGATGAAAATGAAAGATATTATCAGCTCGTTTCCGTCTTTATTTGCCTTGTAAAAGTCCAGCAGGGTCATCCAGCAGGCGGTCAGAAACACCTCTACCGGGCCGCCGGACAATTTGCGGACAGTCTCCCGTCTCTCCCTCTTTTTCTGTTCCTTGAACTTGAGAATCTTATCCCATATCACTACAAAATCACATTGCAGCAGCCTGTTACGATCATCCGGATCTTCATTTGCGATATAGCTTCGTAATCCTTCAAGAAACTCTTCTCCAGCCCCATAGGGGCCGCAGATATCTTCATCATCT
>DRLX01000023.1 GCA_011322715.1 Desulfobulbaceae bacterium | reverse complement strand
GGCGTCGGATCAGTTTGGACAGGGCATTAAACTGAGATTTGGTCCCGGGCAGCACGGCCAGGGGAAACGGCGCAGGAAGAATCGGCAGATTATCCAGGGTCCACTTCTTAAACTCGGGATTGATTTCCTCGGGATAGGCAATGGAAACCAGGTGACCAATGGCGTAAGAGACGACATAATCGCCGCCTTCGAAATGGGTCTTTGTTTTTGTAAACTTGCCGGGCAGAGCCTTGACAATATCAGCGGCAACGCTGGGTTTCTCAGCGATGATCAGTGTTTTTCCCATGAAGAATAATCCGAAATAAAAAAATAAAAAGACGATTATAAAATATCAGGACATACAACGATATACATTTTTCCCAACAGTGCTTTCAACAAATTGCTGACAACAAGTAAGCGACATCGACCTCTTTGTCAACGATGAGAATGAAAACCGGTGCATCCGGCTGTGGTTAAGAATGAGGGAAAAATGAGGGAAAAATGAGGGACAGACCCCAATTAATCCCACTCTTTTTTTCTGAGTACCTGAAGCGGAACCGTTGTGCGAAAAGATTATTTTCTAAACGGACGGCGTTGGATACCTTGTTTCACCATCCTTTTGCTACATTGTGGCAACCAACCGTCTCGAAGACCAGGAGCTGGCCGTCCTCTCCCTTCATCTTCTTCAAATCTGCCTGGGTTTATGTGAATACGCTGATGCTTCAGCAAGTACTCCTGGAACAGCACTGGTGGGACAGGATGACTGAAGAAGATTATAGAGCCCTTACACCGTTGATCTATACCCATGTTAATCCCTACGGCGAATTTAATCTGGATATGTCAAAGCGGTTGCCGATAGAGTCTACCTCTGCAATATAAATAAAAAAACTTTTTTAAAATTTCTCTCACATAAGCATTGCCTCACAACGCTTTTCCCTGATTATTCGTTTATTCTTCAGGATAAGTGCCCATATTTCTCCTTGCGGTAACCAAAAAAAAACTGTTACTTTCCCGTAATTTTTTTAATCTTACGATGTGGAGCCATCTGATGCATATCCCCACCTTGAGTCCGGAGAGGTTTCCCAACCTGCTCCGTCATCCCACCGGTATTTTGTTTTTCTTTTTCTGTGCAGGAATGGCATCCCCACTTCTTGCCGCAACAACTTATCAGCATGACAGCGCAGGCCGGTTGATCCGCATTCATACCGATACCACCAACTACCAGTTCGTCTATGACGGTGCCGGCAACAGAACAGGCCTGTCTTCAAACTCGGATGATTATGACTTTGACGGTATTACCGATACCACGGAAAGTTCACCCTCGCACTGTACATCCCCAACCAGTGGTGACACAGACAACGACGGTATCCCCGACAACATAGAGGATGCCAATCACAACGGCACCATGGACAGTGGAGAAACCGATCCCTGTAACCCTGATACGGACGGAGACGGAATATGGGACGGTACCGAGCTTGGTTACCAGGGTTCAGGGAGCCCTGATACCGACGGCGCTGTTTTTCATCCCGACACCGACAACACGACTACCACCAATGCCCTGATTTCCGATTCTGATGGTGACGGTATTCCGGACGGAATCGAGGACAGCAACAATAATGGCCGCAGGGACAGCAATGAAACCGATGCAACGATGACGGATACCGATCATGATGGGCTTGCCGATGGTGTTGAGGATGCCAATCATAACGGTATTGTTGATGCCGGTGAGACCAATCCCTTACTCAACGACACCGATGGCGATGGCTTTTCCGACGGTTTCGAGGTCAGCCTTGGGATGAACCCATTACATAAAGATGTGACCGACTCGGACGGAGACGGTCTTGTCGATGCCCTGGAAAACGTGACCTGCACCAGCGCAAACAGTGTGGACAGTGACGGCGATACCCTCCATGATGGGGCCGAAGATGCCAACCACAACGGTATTGTTAACTCAGGGGAAACCAATCCGTGCAAGGCCGACACAGACGGTGACGGCCTCCGCGACGATGTTGACCCGGAACCGACCATACATATCAACGGTCGTAAAATGGTTCCCCTGTATCTCCTGCTCCTGAAGGATTGAAAATATGAAGATTCGATTTCAAAGTGAAAAAATCATTACCATATTCCGGCCCTTTTTCCTGTTCTTCTGTCTTACAGGGTTTCTTTTCCCCGGCGGCACCATTACTTATGCCGAGGTCGCCGGGCCGGGCTGGTTTACCGCAACGGCGGAACCTGTCTCCCATGAAGAGGCAATGCAGTACCTTGCCGAAAGGGCTAAAACTCAGGATATCACACGAATCAAACCCCGGATCAAGGGTTCTGCGCCGTCCGATGGCGCCATTCAACCCAAGGCGGCAACCACCATAACCAACCCAATTGCCGATCTTGCCCGCGGCCTGCACAATGACCCGAAATTGATCTTTGATTATGTCCACAATCATATCGATTATGTACCCTATTTCGGTTCCCTCAAGGGCGCGACCCTGACCCTGCTGACTGGTGCCGGCAATGACTGCGACCAGGCGGCCCTGTTGATTGCCCTGCTGCGGCAGGCCGGATACACGGCGCAGTTCAGGTATGGGACAATGGATATTCCCTATGTCGATCTTTCCAACTGGCTTGGCGTGGCAAACAACTATACCCTGATCGGCAATGTCCTGTCTTCCGGCGGCATCCCCGTTACCGTGTACACAAATACGGATTTTGCCCGTGTTGACCGCTTTTGGGTCCAGGCCGTTGTTGACGGTACAACGTATCAGTTCGATCCGGCCTGGAAGTCCTATTCGGAACAGACCGGGATTGATGTTGGATCAGCAATGTCCTATAATCGGGCATCCCTGCTCGCCAGTGCTACCAGTGGCGCGACTGTAACCTCTACCTATGCAAGGAACCTGAATAAAAATGGAATTGCTTCCCGGTTGACCACATACACAACAAATCTGGTCAACACGATCAAAAACCAGCACCCCAACGCGACAGTACAGGAAATCGTCGGTGGCCGTGAAGTAGTACAGACGCAGCTCGCTACCTACCCTGATGCCATGCCGGCTTTCACCCTTTCCGGCACCATTTCGACCTGGAACGAGGTTCCGGGCAGCCATACCACCACCATCCGTATTCGTCATCATGGAATAGATAAAACTTATATCACACCGGATATCGCCGGCAGGCGTCTGACCCTGACCTATGATGCCGGCCACAAACCGCACTTGAACCTTGATGGCGTCTCGAAAGCCACTGGCACGGTAGTCACCACGGATGATCCTCAAAACCTGGAGATTTTTATCGATCATCCATACTCTGCCGATAGCTCTCATTACCAGGACCAGGGAGCATCCACAGATTCTTCGTTCTGTACCGCAGGCAGCGGCCATTGCCTTGCCCCCTACAAGGTCAAACGGTATGCTACCTATGCCCTGATCACCGCATTTGGCGGAACCAACGACAACCTGCTCGGATACAGGCAACAAAAGTTGGACCAATATCTGGCCGCCGGGTTATCCAATACCTCGGAAAAGGTGCTGGGCGAAACCCTGAATATCATGGGACTGACCTGGATGAAGGAATGCACCCTTTCAGACCAGCTGTCCAGCGCCAAAATTCTCAGGATCAAACATCATCGCATGGGAGTTATGGCCCAGGAAGAGGGATATTATGTTGACGTAAAAGTCCAGGCCCAAACCAGTTTATCCCGGCAGGACCCGAACCAGGACGTGTATCCTTCCTTTTACGGTTCCAACTTTCTTTTCAGTGGATTCGAACACGGCATGCTGGAACAGCTCATGGGATCGGATAAGCCCGGCGCTTCCACCATCAAGCTGCTCAAGGTTGCCAACAGCTCAGGTATGAATGTGTACTGGGCAAACAGCAGCACGTATGGTTCCATCAAAAATTCTCTGCAAAACTATTCTCCTTCCGAACTGGCTGGATTCCAGAGCCGGGTCAATGCCGGGCATACTCTCATCCTGCCGAGGGATGCGCACCTGCATGTTGGTGACTGGACCGGCAAGGGATATATGGATAAATACCAGTCCGGCAACTCGGGCTCCATCGGCATGATTATCGGCGGCAATTATTCCGGCGGCTATGCCGGGTACCAGGGCTCGACCAATCCGCCAAAAGTCAACCACTCAACCCAAACCAATGTCCAGTCCACGCCGACACCTTCCAACGCGGGGCAAAGCGTATCTATCAATAGAACGCCCACTTCTCCCGAACCCGTGAACATGGCCTCGGGTTCCTATCTGTCCGATCACACCGACCTGGCCCTTGGCCTGAACTCGAAGATGCCGCTGGGCTTTCACCGTTCCTATACCAGCGCCGCCAACATGCAGAAGGTGGACAAACACGGCTTTGGCTATGGCTGGGCGCACAACTATGATATCCGCCTGGAGGAAGGCAGCGCCGGCAACCCTGTGCTCGGTCTTCGTACCCCGGTGGATGCCGCATCCATGGTTGCGGCCCAGTACGTGATCCTTGATCTTCTTAAAAACGAGGACAACATCAAGGGCTGGATGATTTCTTCTCTGGCCGCCAAGTGGGCCATCGACCGGGTGATCAACAACGTTGTCACCATCCGTCTGGGCAATAAAAATATGCAGTTTGTCAAACTGCCCAATGGTTCTTTTGTAGCCCCGCCGGGTATTACATCAACGCTCACCAAATCCGGTAGCACTTACACCCTGAAAGAGCGGTTCGGGGCAAAGATGGTCTTTGTTAAGGTCTCGAACAAAAAATACCGGATCAGCTATCAGCAGGACGCGGACGGCAACCGGATCAATTTTGCTTATTCAGGAGATAAATTAACAAAAGTGTCCAACACCTTCGGCCACAGCCTGACCCTGCATTACAGCGGTACAAAAATATCTTCGGTCAGCGATTCCTCAAACCGTTCGGTTTCCTTCGGGTACAGC
>DRLX01000022.1 GCA_011322715.1 Desulfobulbaceae bacterium | reverse complement strand
TCGAAGAAAAGAAGATTGAAGAACAGATAGAGGAACTCTTCAATTAATCAGCCGGTCGGATCTACCCTGAATAGAGAAGAAGATTCTCGTTGAGGACCGGGTGAATGCATGCACCTGATGAAGCATCGGAAAATATCCTTATATTATACACGGGTCGTTGCAAAATAACTGTTTTTTCACATGATATGGTTACTGCCGCCTCAAGGGTATGGTGAGATATTCCAATGATACTTACGCAAATTAGCTTCTCTCCCTGCATCTCAGAAATCTCATTGAATACAGAGCGCAACAGCCTCCATTGCCTGAGTTATTTGTAGTCACAGCTCTTCATGCCGGCCTGCGACTGGATCATTATCTTGTTCGCCGTTTCCCTGATTATTCTCGGTCCGCTCTTGGTCGTTTGATCCGTGCCGGCAATGTTCTTGTCAACAATTCGGTGGTCAAGGCAGGCTACCGTATCCATGATGAAGACGAAATTACTCTTCGCTTCCCACAGCCTGAATCGAGCGATCTTGTAGCTCAACCGATAGACTTCGGTATTCTATTCGAGGATGAAGAACTTCTGGTGATTGATAAACCGGCCGGACTTGTCGTACATCCTGCTGATGGTCATCGCTGCGATACACTTGTCAATGGATTACTGTATCGTTACCAGGTCTTACCCGGTAATGAAACAGGTAGGCCTGGAATTGTGCACCGATTGGACAAGGATACTTCCGGGGTAATGGTTGTTGCTAAAACGGGAACTGCATTAAAGGCGCTTTCAGAAAGTTTTAAAAATAGAACGGTCGCCAAGACTTACCATGCCGTTCTCTTGCGAGATCCGGGTAAATCTCAGGGGACTCTGACAGCCGCCATTGGCCGACATCCCGTGAACAGGAAGAAAATGGCCGTCCGTATAAACTCCGGACGTTATGCTGTCACCCACTGGAAGGTTTTGACACGCTGGCCTGGATTTTCTTTTGTCGAGGTTGGCCTTGAAACCGGTCGCACCCATCAGATACGGGTACACATGGCCTCCCTTGGTTCACCTGTTGCCGGTGACGTGTTATATGGAGGACGGATACGGGAAGGATTTGACCCGCCGGTTAAACGCCAACTTCTGCATGCCTCCACTTTATGCTTTCCTCATCCCATCAGTAAACAAAATATGCAATTTACCGCCTCATTACCGGAAGACATGCAACGGGTTCTCCTTCAGCTTGAAAAACGATATTCATAGATCATGTTAATTGGTATAACCGGTGGTATATGTTCGGGAAAGAGCCGTGTGGCCGCCTACTGGTCCCGCTGCTTTCAGCTGGAACTCATTGATCTCGATGCAATCTGCAGGGAACTTCTTGCCCGGGACCAACCCGGCTGGATGGCCCTGAAAAAATCCTATGGGCATCGTTTTTTTACCTCTGACGGCCACCTTGACAGGTCGGGTTTTCGGACAGCTCTTTTTTCTGATAAGGCACTACGGGATGAAGTTAATTCCATCCTCCACCCTCTGGCCGGAGCCCATATGCAAAATCTATATCACCGGGCAAAAAAATCCGTTGTTCTGGTGGAAGTACCCTTGCTCTTTGAAGCCGGATGGGAGCAGCAATTTGATCGTATTGTCGTTGTTTATGCGACCGGGAAAATCAGATGCAAAAGAATTGTCACCAGGGATCGGGTAAACCGCAATGAGGCCGAACAGGCCATATCGATTCAATGGCCGTTACGGCGTAAGATAGAGGCCGCCGACCATGTTATTGATAACACTGCATCATGGTTCAATACCTGTTTGCGAATTATGCACCTTGGACGACTCTATCCGGGAGTACCCGACAAGGACAGGATTGCCGCGAGTGAAAATACGTAATCTGTAGCCATAGTGTTCTTTTTCTTTGTATTATCAAACTGATGCAATAATTATTCTAACCGACTATGAATCGTTGTTCTTGCCTTGATTTCTTCTTCAATATTTTTTGATGAATCCGTTAACTGTTATTTCGTGGAAAACACATTTCGTTTTGTAGAAAACACTTGACATGCAACTGTTAAGCAAATATTTAAACTATAGAGGAGCAAGTCGCAGCGCACCGGCGGCTTGGAGGAATATAACTTTTGTCGCTGATCTTTTCAAAGCACGGAAATACATCTCAAGATTTCATTTTTATATTCTCAACCGATATAATTTCAAGGCATTTTCCGCCGGAAATATTCAATAAAAAAACGATTAACATATTGTGATTAAACAGCCGATGGCTGTTCTGTTTCCAAGGCAATCACCCATCCGTGAGACCAGAGACCACGGTGATAGTATGCTTGATGTTCAGGCCATAGGTCTTATTATCATCGTGTTTATCAAAAGGAGCTGATAATATCAGTTTTTTTTACGGGAATTATTCGACGAAACAGCATTTTATTTTTGTTAACCGTTTATAGGGTTAAAAGTGCTTTGAAATAACGCGTTGTGGCCGAAAGTGGTCAGGACGAAAATGAGTCCGCTTGTTTACTGTTTTTTTTATACCCGATATCTGCGTCGGAAGAAAACATCATCCACAGAGCTTCATCCACAGAGCTTATCAGGTATTTAGAGCGAACCGGCATATGCCGAGTTTCCGTTGGCCAATGTATTGTGCACCTGAGCATGTTTAGGTGATGACGAAGTATGTACCACTCATCAGTGTTGAAGTTGCCGAATTTTTTGTCTTTGAACTGTCAGGCATTGGGATCCAATGCCATAATTATTTGTTGTAAATATAACCCACGTGACCTTATTGGAGGAAGACCCGGTCAATGAATCCAACTGAATTGAAACACAAAAAAATTAAAGAACTGGTTGCGCTTGCCGCCTCATTGAAAATTGAGGGCTACAGCACCATGCGTAAGCAGGAACTCATTTTTGCTATTTTAAAGGCACAGGCAAAGGAAGACGGGAAGCTCAGAGGAAGCGGGGTGCTTGAAGTTCTTCAGGATGGATTTGGTTTTTTACGTGCGCCTGATTACAATTATCTGCCGGGTCCGGATGATATTTACGTCTCCCCTTCCCAGATCCGCAGGTTGAATCTACGCACCGGCGATACTATTGAGGGTGAGGTGCGTGCACCCAAGGATAATGAACGATATTTTGCCCTTCTCAAGGTGGATTCAATCAATTATGAACCACCCTCGGCGGCAAAAAACAAGACAGCATTTGTCAATCTGACCCCGCTTTATCCTGAGGAGAAAATTGACCTGGAGGTTGAACCGGATAATTACTCTATGCGGGTCCTCAATATTGCCGCTCCTCTCGGCAAGGGTCAGCGCGGCCTTATCGTTGCTCCGCCGAGGACGGGAAAAACGGTCCTTATGCAGAAAATTGCCAACTCCATTGTTCATAACCACAAGGAAGTGAAACTTATTGTTCTGCTGATTGACGAACGACCTGAAGAGGTAACCGACATGAAGCGCAATGTAGATGCCGAGGTCGTTAGTTCCACTTTCGATGAACCGCCGCAACGACATATCCAAGTGGCTGAAATGGTAATTGAAAAGGCGCGGCGTCTTGTTGAACACAAAAATGATGTCGTTATTCTCCTTGATTCCATCACTCGGCTTGCCCGTGCCTACAATACGGTGACTCCCGCTTCCGGAAAGATTTTATCCGGTGGTGTGGAGGCCAATGCCCTGCATCGGCCCAAACGTTTTTTCGGCGCAGCCCGAAATGTTGAGGAGGGAGGTAGTCTGACGATTTTGGCAACGGCTCTCATCGACACCGGCAGCCGCATGGATGAAGTCATCTTTGAGGAATTCAAAGGCACCGGTAATATGGAAATTGTTTTGGATAGAAAGATGGCCAATCGACGCATCTATCCGGCTATTGATCTGCAGAAATCAGGCACGCGTAAAGAAGACTTGCTCCTTTCCGCTGACGAGATGAACAAGATCTGGATTTTACGCAAAATTCTTTCTTCCATGAATCCCGCTGATGCCATGGAATTTTTACTTGATCGTATGGGGCAAACAACGACCAATGAAGAGTTTTTTGCCTCAATGAATCAGTAAGACGTTTTTTCCTTTAAAAATGAAGTAAGGCTTAGTATAAATACAAATTTGATTTTTTTATGCAAACAAGGACAATAATTGATGGAGGTCGATATATGAAGCCGGATATTCATCCAGAATACCATAAAATTACCGCAGAGTGTGCATGCGGCAATACTGTTGAGCTTGGCTCGGTAAACAAGGAGATGAAGGTTGAGATATGTTCCGCCTGCCATCCTTTTTTTACCGGTAAACAGAAACTCATTGATACTGCAGGTAGAATCGAGAAGTTTAAAAAGAAATACGCCAAATTCAACAAGAAAAAAGACAAATAGTCACTTTGAGCATATTATTTCCACATGGTGACATCTGTTGCCATGTGGTTTTTTTATGTACAAAAACGTTTTTTCTTTTACAAAAAATTTCCCTTAAAGAAAAAATGTCTGTCGACCCAAACGGTCACGCTCCCCTGGTACCGGTTACTTGCCGTATTTGATGCCGGTTCTTCCGGCACCCCAACCAGCACGCTAATTCCCATGTTTAAAAACCTCGAAGATATCAGTGAGAAACGAGAAACCCTTGAGATGCAGTTGGCTGATCCGGATGTGGTCGGCAATCAACAGAAGTATCAAAAACTGGTTCGTGAGCATTCACATGTGGCCATGCTGGATGATTTGTATTCTGATTATCTGAGTGTTTGTCGGGATCTTCAGGAAAATACGGAAATACTCCATGACGAAGCTGAAGATCCGGAGCTTGCCGAGCTTGCACGGAGTGAAACCGAGGAGTTGCTGCTCAAGAAAAAGGAGCTTGAAGATAAAATCAGGTTGCTTCTGCTACCTCGGGATCCCAATGATGAAAAAAATATTCTCCTGGAAATCAGGGCGGGAACCGGTGGTGATGAAGCAGCTCTTTTTGTTGCTGATCTCTTTCGCATGTACCACCGTTATGCCGAAAGCCTTGGATGGAAGATAGAAATTATGAGCTCAAATCCCATCGGGATCGGCGGCTTCAAAGAAATCATCGCCCTGATCAAGGGTGATCAGGTGTACTCTCGCTTGAAATATGAAGCCGGTGTTCACCGTGTGCAACGGGTACCGGAAACCGAAACCCAGGGACGCATTCACACCTCGGCCGTGACTGTTGCCATTATTCCGGAGGCGGAAGAGGTAGACCTGCATATTGAGCCGGGTGAACTGAAATTTGATGTCTATCGTTCCTCCGGGCCGGGTGGCCAATCGGTTAATACCACTGATTCCGCTGTTCGCATTACCCATCTGCCGACCGGTCTGGTGGTGACCTGTCAGGACGAAAAATCTCAGCATAAAAACAAAGCAAAGGCGCTACAGGTTTTACGGGCACGGTTACTTGATAAAATTCAACAGGAACAGCATGACAAAATTTCCGAGGATCGAAAGAGTCAGGTGGGGAGCGGTGACCGAAGTGAACGGATTCGCACTTATAATTTTCCCCAGGGCCGCCTGACCGATCATCGAATCAATTTAACACTGTACAAGCTCGAGCAGGTGCTTGCCGGTAATCTTGACGAAGTGATTCTGCCTTTGATTACCCATTATCAGACCGAAGCCCTCAACCTCCTGCAGTAACAATCCTTCGATAAGCGGTTTGTGTATCATCCCATCAACCTCTTTTTCAACACAAGAATTTCTCAATATTCAACGTGCCCCAATCCGGTTACATATCCGATCTTAAAGGTGAATTGATCATTGGCAGAGTACTTGCCGGGGCAACACGGAAACTTGAATGTGCCGAAATTTCCAGACCGGATTTTGAAGCACAATACCTTCTGCTGGCTGTCCTGCATATAAATAAAGCATCCCTGTTTTTATCATTGGAAAACAAGATGTCTGCTCGACAGGTTGAACGATTCGGCACCATGGTCGGCCGGCGAATACACGGTGAACCTCTACAGTACATAGTCGGCAGCGTTGAATTCTGGTCAAAGATTTTTCACCTGACGCCTGATGTCCTCATCCCCCGACATGAAACCGAATTTGTCCTTGAACAGACAATTGCTCTATTGAAGCATTGGTTTCCATGCCCGGAAAAATTGCAAGTACTTGACATGGGGACCGGGTCAGGGGTCATTGCCGATGTTCTTGCCGGGGAGCTTGGTTGTCATGTCCTTGCTTGTGATATTTCCTCTCCGGCCTTGGCCGTTGCGGCTGGGAATATTGCCGAGCATCAGCTTGAAAACCTGGTGACCCTGGTCTGTTCGGATTTATTTGAAGCTATTTCCACGACATGGAAATTTGACTGTATTATCGCCAATCCTCCTTATGTCGCGGAACATGAAAAGGAGGAACTGGCGGATGAAGTTATTCAATTTGAACCCGGCCAAGCTCTGTTTGCCGGCGACGATGGCCTGGATTGTTATCGCAGGCTTATTCCGGAGAGTTACGCCTTCCTGCATTCAGGAGGTTGGCTCATGCTTGAAATCGGTGCTTCCCAGGGAGAAGCCGTATCCCTGATGCTGCGCGATGCCGGATACCAAAATATCAATATCCGATCGGATTACTGTAGACGACCCCGCTTTGCCTGCGGCCGAAAACAATAAATTTCTATGGACATGGATAACAACTTATAACCAACAATGGATACAATAATTATCGAAGGGGGCAAGCCGCTGAATGGGACGGTGGAGATCAGCGGTGCGAAAAACGCTGCCCTGCCCATACTTGCCGCAACTCTTCTTGTCGGCGGTACCCATACCATTAAAAACGTCCCTGATCTGCGTGATACGCGAACCATGCTGAAATTACTGGAAACTCTCGGCGCATCGCACAAAAGGGAAGGGCGAACAGTGTATGTTGATACCAGTGGTTTGTCCGGGGCGGAAGCGCCGTATGATCTGGTCAAGACAATGCGGGCTTCAGTGCTTGTTTTGGGACCGCTGTTGACCAGGGCAGGCTATGCCAGGGTTTCACTTCCCGGGGGCTGTGCTATCGGTGCCAGACCGATCAATTATCATCTGCGGGGGTTTTCCTGTCTTGGTGTGACAACCACCCTGGCTCAGGGTTACGTTGAAGCCCGGTGCGAGACAACCATGACCGGGGCAACGGTATATTTTGATATACCTACCGTGACCGGCACGGAAAACCTGCTGATGGCATCGGTCATGGCCAGGGGAACGACCATTATAAAAAATGCGGCCCGTGAGCCCGAGGTCGGCAACCTGATTGATATGCTTGTTGCCATGGGTGCGGAAATTGAAGGCCGGGACACGGACAGATTAACGGTTCAGGGCGTTCAATCTCTTCAACCCGCGACCACAACCATTATTCCGGATCGTATTGAAACCGGCACCTATCTGATTGCAGTGGCGGCCACCGGAGGCAGGGTGGACATCACACAATGCGAACCGACACACCTGCCTGCATTGACGGAAAAACTCAGGACAGCCGGGGTTACCATTGAAGAAGGGCAGGAAAAATTTACGGTTTCCTGTTCCGAACAGTTGGCCGATAACCGCTGCCGCCTGGAAAGTGTGGACGTAAAAACCCTTGTTTATCCGGGTTTTCCCACCGATCTGCAGGCCCAGTTTATGGCCCTGATGATTCAGGCCGACGGCACCTCCATCATCCATGAGACAATTTTTGAAAACAGGTTCATGCATGTGGCGGAACTTCAACGATTGGGGGCCGATATTACCATAGACGGCGCAAGTGCGGTTGTGCGCGGGGTTGAACCGACGGGGCTGTGTGGAGCGCCCGTCATGGCCACCGACCTGCGTGCATCCGCCTCTCTTGTCATTGCCGGACTGGCCGCCCGAGGGACAACGGAAATTTCAAGGATCTATCATCTTGAACGAGGCTATGAAAATATGATCGATAAACTGCAAGCCTTAGGGGCAACTATTTATAAAGGGTCTTCAAGCCTCGTATGACGGCAGCGGCAGGATAATCCGCATGGTACAGCCTCTATCGGGCGTACTTTCTACCTCAACGGTGCCGCTATGCATCTCTACAATCTGCCGAACGATTGCCAGTCCAAGACCGGTACCGTTTTCTCTGGTTGAGTAAAACGGTTCGAAGATAGCATCCATGATTTCCGGTTCAATGCCGTGTCCCTGATCTATCACTTCAAGACAGAGGAGATTGTTCCCGTTTTTCTCCTGCTCATGGGCCTTGACCGTCACAACGCTATTGTCTTCCTTTGAAAAGATAAGCCCATTTTCAATCAAATGCATAAGGATAGTCTGCAGTTGTTGACGATCACCAAAGGCATCAAGATTTTCTGCAATCTCGACCTTGAGACGCCCTCTCCCCTGTGCCTCTTTCATGTTTTGTGCAGTGGCAATCGCCTCATCGATACTTCTTTTTAAGGCAAACCATTCCGAATGCATTGGGGCTGGTCGAGCAAACTGAAGAAATTCGGTAATCGTCTTTGCCATACGTTTGGATTCCCGAAAAATAATCTCGCTCAGGGACCTGCCGGAATCTTCCTTACCTTCATTTTCCATGACAAGTAATTGCGCCGAACCGGAGATAGCAGCAAGCGGATTTCTGAAATCATGGGCTATGGAGGCACTGAGCTCACCTATTGCAGCCATCTTTTCAGCCTCTCGGACTCTTTTTTCCATCTTTTCAACTGCGCTGATATCCTGAAGAGTGATCACTTTGCAACTCTCGGGCTCGCTTTTTTCCGAGGCGGGATCAGAGGGGAGATTGAGTGGTGAAAATGAATATCCGGCCCGAATCATGGTCCCGTCTTTCTTTTGCAGATCAACAACACGGCGAACCCCGTTCTTTTCCAGTTTCAATCCGGGAAACAGGTCGGCAATGAAGCGACCGACCGTCTCTTCAGGAAGGTACCCTGTTATCCGTTCGGCAGCCGCATTATATGAGGTTATCCCTCCCTGTTCATCAACGGTAATAATGCCGGTGGCAATGTCATCAAAAATCTGTTTGTACAGAACCGACAATCGATCAAATTCAACCGATGTTTTGGAAAGTGCTTCTTCGGTTGACTGGAGTCTATCAGCAAGCGAGCCACTGAGCAGAGCGGTGATAAAGAAAGTAACTCCGTAAATGGCAAAGAGGTTTGTTACCTTGAGAATGGAATGGGTCGGCACCCAGCCGGCGGTCGTCATGTAGTTGGGAACAATACCTCTGTATTCAAGGAAAAGAATGGTGCCGTACAAAATGGTAGCTGCTGCTGCAGACATGAGCCCGCCCTTGCGATACATGATCAGGCCGCCGGCAATGACCGGCAGAATAAATACCGGTGTGAAGATGGATTGGCTGCAGCCGGTTCCGTATACCAGTAGGGCTGCAAAGATCGTATCGCCGAAGAGCTGAATAAAACCAAAACGACGCAGGTTCAGCTCCTGCTTCTGTAGAATTGCCGAAGAGCCGATGGAAAAAATAAAGAGAATGGAGAGGAAGGCGAGGATGAGGGTATCAGAGGGTAAAATAACTTGGGTGCCGAGAGAGCCTAAAACAACCGTGATGCCGATCAGTAGGGTAAAAAATATAATTCGTATCAGGAGCAGCCAGAGAATGTGATGCCGCAGCTGATCATTATTGCTGTACATCGGAGCAAGTCTTGTGAACGATTTTCCGG
>DRLX01000021.1 GCA_011322715.1 Desulfobulbaceae bacterium | reverse complement strand
TTTCCAAGGCCTTGGATAAGGTGGATTCTCTGGAAGGTGGTACCGCCGACAGGGATATGAAAAGAGAGAGCAGCGTTGCTTCCGGCGGGACTGGTGGTCGCCGACCATCGACGCAGCAAGGGCCGGTGGTAAAGGCCGTGAGAAAGTCCTCGTCCGGTTCGTGGGATGAACGTTTGAGTCAGGCCACGATGGTAACCGGCCCGGCTGCGGAAAGCTTTCGTACACTTCGATCAAGAATACTCCACCCTTCTTCCGGTGTCGTACCCAGGAGTTTACTCATTACCAGCGCCGTCCCCGGTGAGGGTAAGAGTTTTGTCTGTGCCAATCTTGGAGTTGTCCTGGCCCAGGGCATGGACCATTATTGTCTGATGGTGGATTGTGATTTGCGCAAGCCCGCTTTGCATCGACTGTTTGGTCTGCCGCTTCACCAGGGCCTTGTGAATTATTTACGTGATGGCGATGATCTGACTTCCATGATTATGTCTGCCGGGGTGGAAACACTCTCCCTGCTGCCTGCAGGGCCGCCACCCGTCAATCCCGCTGAACTGCTTGGTTCCGAGAGAATGACCCGGCTTGTCGAGGAGTTGGAGAACCGCTATGACGACCGCATTATTTTATTGGACAGCCCACCCATGCAGGCAGCCTCTGAAACGGCTGTTCTCGCCCGACAGGTGGATGGCGTTATTCTTGTTGTCCGTTGGGGCGGAAGTCGAAGGGAAAATTTACATAAACTGGTGGAATTGATTGGGCCTGAGAGGATTGTCGGGGTTGTTTTTAATGCCTTTGAAACCAATATACTGGATGAGAAACTCTTTGGTTCCTATGAGTATTATGCCTATGAAGAGACAACGTAGAAGGTAAAGGGCGAGAAGCTCTCAGCCATTCAGGGAAAAAAGAACAAAAAAGGGACATGATGAAGGTAATCATCACGTCCCTTTTTGTTTGGTTCTGGATGGTATTTGTTGTTAACGCATGAACCAGAGCAGTCCTGTGTACTTCAGGCAGATGAGAATCAGTGCACCTGCCAGCATCCTTTTCAGGAATATTTCAGGCAATTTTTTCTGGATTTTCGGACCGATAACGCCGCCGCACATGGCACCGGCGGCAATCAGAGCTGCCATGATCCAGTCCGGCTGGTAGCCCCCCAGAATATATTTGGCTATGCCGCCGACCGAAGTGGCAAAGGCACCGGACAGAGCGATAGGAACTGCAAGATACATGGGATAACCTACCATGGTGGTCATGAAAGGCATGAACATGAACCCACCGCCGACACCAAAGGATGAGGCAATGATACCCATGACCAGACCGCCGATCAGCATCATTAACGGCTTGGCGACAAAGGTCTCACCCCAGAACTTCATATCGAATTGGACAAAATTGAACTTTTCGAATTCAATGGAGCCCATTTCCACGGCCTTGCCGGTCTCTTTGGCCTCTTTGATGGCCTTGTTGAATTTGTCAACAATGGCTTTCATGGCTTTTTTCTTCTCAATGGAAGACGGCAGGGACTCCATGAAGAGTTTGATACCGATCACCAGGCAGATGATACCAAGATAGAATTTGAAGGCCGCCAGATTCAGATATTTTGCCGACAGAGGGGGACCAATGAAAAAGGCACCGGTGAGAATACCTATAACAAAGGGAATGGCCACCGGAGTGGCAAACCGTTTTTCCTTCATATAGGTGAAAAGACCGGTCAGCGGTGAACAGAGGGTCAGAAACAGGTTTGTCGGCTTAATAGTATTTCCCGCATTGATACCAACAGGACCCTTGGTACCGATAACGGTAATCTGGTAGGCGGCGGTAAAGAGGCCACCCGCTGCACCCATGATGACAAAGAGTATGCCGATAATAAAGGCGCCACCGAAAACAACCAGTGGATTCATGTATACATTTCCGGTTTTAAAGAAGAAACCGGATTTTTCCACTTTAAAGGTATCCACTTTCTTGCCGTTGATGTAAACGGCCATCATGGTATCCGGCGCAATATTTTTATAGGGAGTCATGGTCATGGAGAATTTTCCGTTTTCCTTGTCCAGCTTCAGGCTGACTCCTTTGTTCCATGCCTCGTTCTGGCTGCCCTGATCGGCCAGAATCATACGGGCGTTACCTCCGCCGATAGCCTTTTCCTTGGAAATGGTATTGATCCCGAATTTTTTCTCATGGGTAAAGATCAGAAACTTCCACTGATCAGCCGTTGTGACCGGTGCAAGCATGGGCTTTACCGAGTCATCCAATTCGTTCCATTTTTTAAGTTTGTTGACCTTTACCTTGTACCTGAACGGGGGAAAGGCAAAGGGTCCTGTGGTCTGACCCTTATTTGCATTGGTAACCGTGGCCAGGGCATCAGGTTTGCTGGTAATCACATAATAGAGAGGTGGTATGGCTGTGTCGCCGAATTTTTTGGTCAGTTTTGCCCTTTCTTTGGACCCGGGAGAGTCCGCCGGCTTAAACATCTTGTCATTGCAGACCACGATATAAATATCCTGGCCCTTGTCTATACTTCCCTCCACGGTGATCGGCGTTCCCGCTTTGACCACATTGGAGGCCAGTTTTACTTCCATTGCCAGTGCTCCTGACCCTGCAAGCGTCATGCTTGCCAGGATGACACCAAGAAATAGAGAAATTCGTTTCATTCTTCTTCTCCAGTTTTTATCGTTAAAAAAAAGTCGTTCATTTCGTAACAGGTTGTGCTCCTGAAATTTGTTCCCTTCCAGTATTGTTCCGATCACCTCCTCTATTGTATTAATTTTTTTATAATTCTTTTATGAATCTGCCTTGCTTGCGGGAAGTTACGAATTCGCCGGTATTCATTTAATCAGCTTTTCTCACCTGGGCTTCCTATGGATTTGACTGTCTGTTTGAATAAATTTG
>DRLX01000020.1 GCA_011322715.1 Desulfobulbaceae bacterium | reverse complement strand
GCTGCGGATAAAGGGCAACGCCTGCTCGGGGGTGATCACCGTCAGGCCGTCGGGTTTGTTCATGTCCGAGGCAATCTTGGCCAGGAATTTATTACAGGAAACACCGGCCGAAGCCGTCAGGCCGAGGGTTGTATAAATTTCCCGGCGGATGGCATGGGCGGTCCAGGTGGCCGAGGGAATGTTCAGTAGATTGGTTGTCACATCAAGAAAGGCCT
The DNA here is from genome assembly GCA_011322715.1 of Desulfobulbaceae bacterium. Classification (GTDB taxonomy): domain Bacteria; phylum Desulfobacterota; class Desulfobulbia; order Desulfobulbales; family Desulfobulbaceae; genus DRLX01. Next base: position 8,546 of record DRLX01000020.1, on the reverse strand, counting down.
CGTCAATGGACAGGGGCTCTATTTTGTCCGCATATTTTTTGAAGATTTCCATGATCCGGCCGGATATTTCACGGTAACGCTCTTTGCGAGGCCGCACAAAGCGGGCCTGCGGGCAGAGTCGTCCGGCCCGGGCACAGCTCATGGCCGAGTGGACACCAAAACGCCGGGCCTCATAAGAACAGGCCGCAACCACCCCGCGTCCAGCGGGATCGCCGCCGACAATAACCGGCAGACCGCGCAGGTCCGGGTTGTCGAGCTGCTCGACTGAGGCAAAAAAGGCATCCATGTCAATATGAAGAATTTTCCGGTCCGGCATGAGCCTTGAAAATGGTTCTTTGAGGATGGAGTTTGGTGGACTCGTAAAAAATGGCAATATACGTAAAAACGGCTAAGGAAATATATCGATGTACAGGTGCGGTGACTCCGAGGCGTAGTGTGTCTGGATGGTTCTTAACTATACAGGCAGTATGTTGTGAATCATTCCGACCCTGGACGCCATAGATCGAAGTTTTTCCAACGCCGTCAAGTTTGACATTTTTCGTCTGCAGGTGCATAGTACACTATTTTAAGGAGCCCGGAAAAATAATTATTCAAGAACGCACCGGAGATCAAGATGCTATATACCAAAAGACAAGAAGAACTGCGAGAGCAGCCCAAAACTTGGCTGGTGACCGGTGTGGCCGGATTCATCGGCTCAAACCTGTTGGAAACGTTGTTGAAAATTGATCAGAACGTGATCGGACTGGACAACTTTTCCACCGGTTTTCAGCATAATCTTGATGAAGTCAAGTCCCTGGTCAGTGATGAGCAGTGGCAGCGATTTACCTTCATTGAAGGTGATATCAGAGATCCGGCAACCTGTCACCAGGCCTGTCGGAATGTTGATTATGTTCTCCATCAGGCGGCCCTGGGCTCGGTGCCCAGATCCATCGAGGACCCGATCACGACCAATGCAAATAATATTACCGGTTTTCTCAACATGCTGGTGGCCGCCCGGGATGCACAAGTCAGTCGTATGGTCTATGCCGCCTCAAGCTCGACCTATGGCGATCATCCGGACCTGCCCAAGGTGGAGGAAAAAATCGGTAATCCCCTTTCACCCTATGCCGTCACCAAGCTGGTGGATGAACTCTACGCCCGGGTCTTTGCCCGGACCTATGGCTTTGCCACCGTCGGCCTGCGGTATTTTAATATTTTCGGGCGGCGTCAGGACCCGGACGGCGCCTATGCGGCGGTAATTCCCAAGTGGTTTGCCGGACTGCTGAGCGGTGAGCCTGTCTATATAAATGGTGATGGGAAGACCAGTCGTGATTTCTGCTATATCGACAACTGCGTTCAGGCCAATATCATGGCTGCCACGGCCGAGGACGAGGAAGCCGCGGACCAGGTCTACAATGTCGCCTTTGGGGAGCGGACCAGTCTCAATGAGTTGTATGCATTGATCCGGGAGCGTGTGCAGCCCCATTTTCCGGAGGCTGCCACGGCACAACCCATCTATCGTGATTTCCGGGCCGGTGATGTTCGCCATTCCCTTGCCGATATCGGCAAGGCCCGCCGGTTAATCGGTTATGAACCCGGGTACTCCATCGCCGGCGGTCTTGACGAGGCCGCAACCTGGTATATTCAGAGATTCCGGTAAGCCGGCCTGCTGGACCAGATTTTTTCACGGGTACAACCAGCGATGAAAATAGCCTGGAGCGGCAACGCTTCGTGGGCTATTTTCGGAGACATTACACCGATAATATCCAGAACCGTTTTTTTTCATGACCTTTCCTTCTTCAGCGTTTTTTACACGCCGTTCCATTGCCAGGGACCTTGGCTTCGGGTTGACCTGTATCGTCATCGTGATGACGCTTGTTCTGAGTTTGTCCTACCAGGTGCTCTCCAGCAGGAAACTGGCCAGGGATGTTGAAATCAAGGCGAATCAGGTCATAAATGAGGCCGGCGAGATGTTTTTTCTGCCTCTCTATAATTTTGATAATCAAACGCTCAATCATATTGCCCGTGTCTACCTTGATGGAACCGATTTTGTTCAGGGTATTACCATCAAAAATGAATATGGCGACGTGCTGATTGATGAAATCAACGGGCCGACCAGCAAGCTCATTCGCAAACAAAAGGTCTTAAAGGCCAAAGGTCGGGAAATCGGTACCGTTATTCTCTATTTCAGCGATCAACAACTGAGGAATCGGCAGCAGAAAACAATTACCACCGGTTTTATTATCATTATCGTCCTGTTGCTGGTTATTCTTGTGGCCATTGATCTGTTCATGCATATCTGGCTGACCAAACCACTTCAGATGTTGACGCAAGGTATTCGCAGAATAGCCGCCGGTGATTATAGCCGGCCGTTGCCACCTGCACCACAGTTGGAATTGAGTGCCATTATAGAAGAAGTCAATGCCATGGCCGGGAGAATTGCCGAGCAGAAAAAACAGCTCGAAGATTCCGAAAAACGGTATCGGTCCATCTTTGAGGGCTCGATGGAGGGTATCTTTCAAGAGACCCTGGAAGGAAAAGTACTGACGGCAAATCCTGCCATGGCGCAAATTTTCGGATATTCCTCCCCGGAAGAATGCATTGCCTGCTGCACGGACACGGGACGGGATCTCTGGGTCGATAAGGAGCAGCGCCACCACCTGATCGATGCGTTGAAAGAGCACGGTTTTGTCACCAATTTCCATGCTGAAATGCGCCATAAAAAGGGAGGTAACCTGACTATCACCCTGACGGCGCGTCTGGTGCGTGATAATGCCGGTAAAGCCCAATATATTGAAGGCATGCTCTCCGATATCACAAGAGCGCAACAGATGGAAGATGACCTGCGTCAGGCCCAGAAGATGGAGGCCATTGGCACGCTTGCCGGAGGAATTGCCCATGATTTCAACAATATTCTTTCGGCAATGTTTGGTTATATCGAACTTGCCCGGATGCGGACCGACGATGAGGCCAAACTGAAAAAGTATCTTGGCGATTCTCTGACCGCCGCCCGCCGGGCCCGTGACCTGGTGCAACAAATATTGACTTTTTCCCGCAAGGCTGATCAGCAGAAAAAACCATTTCCCCTGGCCGTTATCGTCAAAGAGGCCTGTAAACTGTTACGCTCTTCCATCCCGGCAACCATTGAAATGACAATGGATCTGCAGAGCCGGGCTGTTGTATTCGCTGACCCGACCCAGATTCATCAGGTGGTGATGAATCTCTGCACCAATAGCTATCAGGCCATGGAGAAGACGGGCGGTACCTTGAGTATTCATCTCTTTGATCGTGAAATCAAAGACGGGGATGATCTTTTTGATCCGGAGTTGTCAGGTCCTGGAATGTACGCAGTGCTGGAAGTAACGGATACGGGCTGCGGCATGGATGAGGCGACCCGTGACAAAATTTTTGAACCATATTTCACCACCCGCTCCCGCAACCATGGCACCGGGCTCGGCCTGGCCCTGGTTCACGGTATAATCAGTAACTGTAAGGGAAAGATTGAGGTGAGCAGTACCATTGATGCAGGTACTACCTTCCGTATCTTTATTCCGGCCATCGACCGACAGACGAGACCACAGGCGCTTGCAACAATTTCCCCTGTTCCCAAGGGCTCGGGTCAGACAATCATGCTGGTTGATGACGAGGAGCCGGTGCGGGACGTGATGAAGACCTTTCTGGAGGATTCAGGGTATACTGTTTTGTCCTTTGAGCGCGGCCGGAATATTCTTGATGCGCTTAGGGCGGACCCGGAGAGTTGTGACCTGTTGATCACTGATATGGCCATGCCCAAAATGACGGGTGCGGAAATCGCCCGTGAGGCACTGCTGATTAAGCCGGAACTTCCCATTATTCTCTGCACAGGGTACAGCGCCGCTCTGAATCGGGCTCAGGCCATGGAAATCGGCATCCACAGCGTTCTGCAGAAACCCGTGCAGCGAACCCGGTTTCTTCGCGCCATCTATCAGGCCCTGGGTTGATTGCCCTATCCGGCACTCACCGGTCAGCTTCTTTCTTTTGTCGACAGCGCAGAGAGTTTTTTCATCATCAGCCTGCGCATTTCACCGGTTCGACTGAGCAGGGCCGGTTCATCGTTTGTGGTGACGGCCTGAAAGAATTGCTCGCAAATCCGTTGTTCCTCTCGTGACCAGCCTGCGGTCATTTCTCGTTTTTCCAGCTCTGTTCGCCCGGTCTTGTCCCGGTCAGGATAATCCCTGCGGCCATGGGCCCAATTGATAATCCAGTGGTAAAACAGCAATGCCCGGTCCAGCAGGATATACATCATCTGCGGAGACTTTACCGGCCCTATACGCAGTTGTTCATGGTCCAGCCGGATACCGAGCAGCCTGGTCCCGGTCAACAGATCTTTTCCCTTGGCAGCGGTTGCCGCAGCACCGAAAACACCACCCATAGCGGTAAAAATGCCAAGGGAGGCGCCTCCGGCCGCCACATCTATACCGGCTGCCAGGGCCGCGCCGCTGAGTGCCCCGGCCAGGACCAGTTGCCTGGTGGTCAGGCCGAGAAACCGCCAGGTTTTTTCCGCAAAAATATCCTCGTTGAGGATGGAATGGGCGGGGAGTTCGGGCGAAAAAATATTATGCTTGAACAGTCGGCGAATCTGCTGATAGGTCGCCCGTTCCCGCTTGCGGACAAATTGGTTGAACTTCTGCCGCATTTTTCTGCGGACCTCTTCTTCGTCCTTACCTGCAGGTGGAGAAACAGCCCGTTGATAAGAAAGGACCTCTTTGAGAAACATGATAATGAGATCGGCGGTTTTTCGATTTCTTGCCGACCAGTCCCTGATAAAGGCCTGGATCACGAATTCCAGGGTTTCTTCAATGTCCTGGTCAATGGCCTTCAGGCTCTCCAGCAGGGCAATGCGCTCGGCATAGGTGGCACGATTGGAGTTGAATACGCGGATTGCATTAAAATGTTTGCGAAATTCAAGCTGCCACTGGTCAAGAAAGCCGGTTTCATCATCCTTGTTGTTGATAATGGCCATCCGTGGACGTCCGGTGAGACGCAGGATTTCCATCTCCGCCCGGTCCATGTTGCGCACAGGACGTGAACCATCGACAACAAAGATGATACCGGCCCCCTCAATCAGGGGGCGCAGGAGTCGGCAGTCATCGTGAAAGGCGGGATCATTTTCATGGGCGGCAATAAAATCATTTAATAATCGCTCATCAGGTCCCTGATACCTGCGCATCCACTGCAGGCTGCGGCGCGGATTCTGGAAACCGGGTGTATCGATAAAGGCGATTATTTCCCGACCGTCGATGCGCACCGGGAAGCGGCGGCATTCCCTGGTCTCTCCGGGGATGGGACTGATCCGTACGGAATCATCCTCGGCCAGGGTTGAGAGAACTGAAGATTTTCCCTCGTTGGGATGGCCGACAACGGCAAATTCAGGGGTTTTTGTATTCATTATCGTGGGTTAAGTAGGCGGAGGCATTGCAGGTAGGGATCGCCTTGTGCGATAATCTTTTGTTGCCAGATGGTATAATCACGATCCCGTACTTCCGTCAATAGAGTATGCGGGGTAGGTTTGCCGATGAGGAGGATGGTGATCAGCAGTTTTTTGCCGATGATGGCACGCAGGTCGTCCAGGAAGGCGAAAAATTCTTCAATGGGCGGCTGCCAGGCCTCCTGCAGGATGAGCACACTGTTTATATCCGGTCCTAATGCCTGTTTAATCTCGTGAAAAAAAAGCTCTTCGTCATCACCAGGTTCATCAAAGACAAGATATTTTCCGGGTTGAACTCCTGTTCGCCGGTGGGCCAGTTCGGCAAACTCTTCCCAGGGACAGTCGGAAAATATTTCGTCGGCAATCAGGACCAGGGCCTGGCCGCCCCCACCCGTACCGACCACCTGTGCAGGTTCGGGTTCAGGTTCAGATTCCGCCGGCGGTTGTTTGTGTTCCCCTTTCTGCTCAACGGCAGCGGTTGTGGCAAGCCGGGGAGTTGTCATTGCGTGCAGCAGTTGTCTGTGGGCAGCGGCATCAAACGGGAGACGGCGCAGGAGACGATCCAGGGCCATGCGGCCGCTGATGTAGAGGAGAAGACGAGGCAGCAGGCCGTAGAAGGCGACACAGAGACAGAGAAAAGGCCACCAGGAGGCCAGGGCGCCGGTGCTGAGATGATAGATTCCCTCTTTCAGCACCATCCGGCTGCCCTGGATCTGGGCAAGGGTCGGATACCCGATACCGGCGGGCAGGGCCCAGGACCAGGGCAGGGCAATGAGACGCACCAGGTGAAAAACACCCTCTGCCCCGGCCTGCAGGGTTGACTGCCAGCCAAAGGCAACGTCCGTGCCCACCACTTTGAGCAGGATGGCCGCTTCTACCCCAAGGTTAAAACCGATGGCCGCAAGTTGCACGAGTAAAAAAAACGGCAGGATGAAAATCGGGCCGTATAATTCACTGTATCTGTGAATATTGCCGGAGATGGCGGCAAGATGGCGGCCCGGGCCGGTCTGCGGGGCCAGGCGGCTGATTTTGGCGGCCAGGAAAAAAACCATTCTGCGGACCAGACCATAGGTCAGGGGCAGAGGCGGCCGGGTGCGCAGGCGGCCCGCGGCGAGGAAAAAAAGGAGAATGGTCAGGACAAGGAGCTGGCTGACGACAAAAAGGGCCAGAAAGGTTGCCACGTTGACCGGCGTTTTACCGGCATAGTGTAAATACGAGAGGGCGGCACCCCAGCCCCCGATAAAGGAGAGCAGGAAAAAGGCCCGGGAACTGATCCGCATCAACTCGTCAAACAACCGGCCCGGCAATATGTTGTCGTCGTTCTTCTGCTGAAGAAACTCCGTGCGGCGGGCGGAGAGCCACCTTCGCAGCAGACAGGAAGACCTCCCGTTTTCATCCTCCGGCGGACAAGAATCCTTAACGGCAAGATAGATTCGACGGTTCCGTTCGGCAGGAGTTTCCTTGTTATCTTGCTTCTGAATATCCTGATCTCGGATAAAAAAGAATTCCAGGTCAAGAACGTCGGCAAGCGACCAGGTCCACTTTTTCACGGCAACATCTCCGGCGTCTTCGCTGTTATCTGATTATCAAGGGTGCGTGTAAGGACAGCCTTCAAAATATCCTCGATATTATTCAGGAACAAGCGAATTCTTGACGACATACTTCACCAGGTCGACCGTATTTTTCATTTTGAATTTTTTCAAGAGACTGGCCCGGTGATGGTCAATGGTTCGCGGACTCAAACAGAGAATGTCGGCGATCTGTTTGCTGGTATGTCCCTTGACGACAAGGTCAAGGACATCACGTTCCCGTGGAGTCAGGTTGATAATGGATGGGTCACGGTGTTCACGAAAAGCGGACAGCATGGTATCGGCGACTTCGGAGGAGAGCTGCGGCGAGATATAGGTTTTCCCGGAACGGACGGTATCAATGGCGGTCAGTAACTCTGTATCCGAATCATCCTTGATCAGGTATCCGTGGGCGCCGGCGGAAACGGCATTATAGAAATACTGACTGTTCCGGTGCATAGTCAACATCAGGATGCGGATTCCTGGATACAGGGACAATACCTTGCCGATGGCATCAATGCCGTTTATGTTGGGCATGGAGATGTCCATGATCACCATGTCCGGTTGTTCGCTGGCGAGAAATTTCAATAATTCTTCGCCGTCACCCGCCTCACCGATGACCTGCATGTCGGATTCGAGCTCAATAATGGTACGCAGCCCTTTGCGAATCAGGCTGTGATCATCGGCAATAACGATGCGATATCCATGGTCTGCCATACTCATGGTCCTCATTTGAAGCGCAGACTGACCGGGCAGTGGTCCGAGCCGGTGATGTCATCATGGATGGCCGCATCGATGACCCGGTCGCGGCTGCCGGGATCAACCAGAAAATAGTCTATGCGCCAGCCGATATTCTTTGCCCGGGCATCGAACCGGTAGCTCCACCAGCTGTACTGGCCGGGATCACTGTTGAACAGGCGAAAGGTATCCACATAACCGGCCCGGATGACCTCATCCATCCAGGCCCGTTCCTGGGGGGAGTAGCCGGGATTTTTTTCATTGGCCTTGGGGTTGGCAAGGTCTATGGGCTTGTGGGCCACATTGAGATCGCCGCAGAGAATCACGGATTTTTTCCCGGCAAGACGGTCCATATGGGCCAGAAGTCTGGTGTTGAACCGCTGCTTGAAATCAATCCGTTTCAACTTGGGCTGGGCATTGGGAAAATAGGCTGTTATAAAGAAAAAATCAGCAAATTCAAGGGTCAGTACCCGGCCCTCGGCATCAAAATCAGCTTCCTCCAGGCCATATTGCACGGACAGGGGTTCTGTTTTGCTGAAGACAGCGGTTCCCGAGTATCCTTTTTTTTGGGCCGGATACCAGAAGATATGATAACCGGGGATTTGCCGGACGTCATCGGGCAGCTGATCGGGCAGGGCCTTGATCTCCTGCAGGGCGAATATGTCGGCATCCAGTTCAAAGAAGTTGTCGAGAAATCCCTTTTTCAAGGCAGCCCGCAGGCCATTGACATTCCAGGAGACAAGAAAAAGGTCATTTTTTTTATTCGTATTTTTCGTACTTTTTGTATCTTTCGT
>DRLX01000019.1 GCA_011322715.1 Desulfobulbaceae bacterium | reverse complement strand
GATCATCTCCATTTTTCCATGTTGATCAACGGGATTTTCGTTACGCCCAGGGAATGGTGGGACCAGCACTGGATTGATGTCAACATCAAGAGTGTTCTCGGCAATTAACAGCCCGTATTATCGTTAACATACCCGCCGGTTTCCACCTGGTCGATCAGTGAACGCACCCATGCCCCGGATACGTCTTCCCCTGCTGCTTTATTCCTATATCGCCACGGAACTCCTGGCCCCTTTTTTCGCCAGTTTTCTTATCCTGTATGGTGTTTTTTTCCTCGTTCGTCTGATTCCCCTGCTTGATGTCGTCCTTGGACTTGGAATCGGTTTTGCCGATTTCATCCGCCTCTTTTCTTATATTTTCCCTCACATGCTGCTCTATGTCATTCCAATGGCAAGCATGACCGGGGTTATCATCGCCTTTACCCGCCTGACCAATGACCGGGAAATCCTTGCCTTTAAAGCATGCGGTATCAGCCTGCGGCAAATGTTGCCCGCCGTTATCATGGTCGCCGGATCAATTGCTCTGCTGACCGGTTTTTTTTCCATCCACCTGATACCAGCCGGCGAGGTGGCGATGCGCCAGTTGATGTTCCAACTTGCCAAAGAAAAAATCGATAAGGGTATCAAGGAAAAACAGTTTACCGAAGCCCTGGGCGATCTGGTCGTGTACGTGGACTCCATTGATGAAAAGGAAAACTGGCATGGAGTCTATGTCTCTGATATGCGAAATCGCGTCCAGCCGATTATTACCATGGCCAGAGATGGGCACATGGTGGCGGAGGTCAACAAGATGCTGGTCACCATTGTTCTCCGAAACGGCACACTGCACAGCACCGACGGCCTTGATAACCAGATTATCCATTTTAAACGCTATCAACTGCAGATTCCCCTGCGGCCGCCCACCAAGATCGACGGAGATGACGTCACCGTTCTTGATCGCGGCAGTATGACCCAGGCCCAGTTACAAGCCGCCGGGCATGATCCGCACCTGACCCCGAAACAAAGAATCCGTTACCTGAGTGAATTTCACCATCGCCTTGTTCTGCCGGTGGGCTGTTTTATCCTCAGTTTGTTGGGTATGCCGCTTGGTTTGCAGGCACGACCCGGCAAAAGAGCCATCGGCATACCTATCGGACTGTCGTTGTTTGTCCTCTATTATATTATTTATACGGTTGCGCAGGTCCTGGTCGAGGACCAGGTTATTCCTCTGGTTTTGGGAATGTGGTCACCGAATATTCTTTTTTTCATTCTCACCCTGTATATCTTTTATCGAACGGAAAAAGAACGATCAATTCTTCCCAAGCCCCTGGCCGATATGCTTGCCCGAATGCATGAGCGTTGCATTGCGCCGGTCACTCGCCGGGTAACAGCCCGGGTTCGGCAACTTTTGAACAGACGGAAGAAAAATAAAAAAGATCGACTTGAAAAAGGCCGGACAACCACCGAATTACTGATTCATGCCAACAGCCTGTCCATGGTCTATCACCTGCCGGGTTGCGAACACTACGAATGTGAAAACTGCACCATTCAATTTATCAATGTGAAGGTTGCCGAACAGGCGGGTTTCAAGCCTTGTCGTTTCTGTAAAAAACTTATCTCTACACAGCTGGAATCCGCAGACACATGAAATACGGCATAAAACTCGCCATAACCGGATTGCTCCTGTTTTTTATTCTGCAACAGGTCAATCCGCAACAAACTTGGTATCAGATAGCCTCCATTAACCCGTTGATACTCCTGGGAGCCCTTATCCTGCAGATCACCAGCAATACCGTTGCCGCCGGGCGATGGTATTTGATCATGCGCAAAATAAATTTTACCCGGCCCTTCTCCTTTTTTCTGAAAAGTTATTTCAAGGGGGCGTTTTTTAATCAAGGACTACCGACAAGTATCGGTGGTGACGGTCTGCGTATTCTTGACTGTGCCCGCACCGGCCCGACTGAAGACGCATTTTTTGGTGTTTTCATTGATCGAATCATCGGCCTTGCCGGGCTTCTTCTTTTAAACATTGCGGCCCTTGCCGGCAACAGAACCATCCTGCCCCATAGAATAACGATCCTGCTCTTCTGTATTCTGCTGCTCATGCTGGCGGCTATCATCGGCCTGTATTTTCTCCGAAAGCTTCCCTTTCTTGCTCGCTCGCGGTATTTAGGCTATCTTACCCGTTTGTCCGAGCGCTATTATCAGGTCTATTCGACATTTTCATCGGCCGGTATCCAGCTCTTCCTTTCGGTTTTGACACACTTGCTGGCCATGACGGCCTTTTATCTGCTCGGCAGGGGCATGGGGCTTGCATATCCGCTATCCATCTATCTGGTCCTGGTGCCGCCTGTGGTTTTATTGACAATTCTTCCGGTATCCCTTGCCGGTTGGGGTATTCGGGAAGGCGCACTGGTCGGTTTTTTCCTTCTCATCGGGGCGGACAAGGCCCGGGTTGTCTCCTTTTCACTGCTCTACGGCTTGACGGCCCTGGTTGCCTCTCTACCCGGACTTTTTATTTATCTACGCCAGAAACACAGCCTATAAACCACAAGGTAGAGAACAACTATGAATGTTGACACCATGCGGGCCGTTGATAAATGGGCCGGAATACCTCTGACCTTCCTGCTGACCCTGCTCAACCGGTTGATTACGCTTGTCCGGCCGACCAGGACCAGACCGATAGAGCGCATTCTCTTTATTGAGCTCTCTGAAATGGG
>DRLX01000018.1 GCA_011322715.1 Desulfobulbaceae bacterium | reverse complement strand
GCGCCTCCAGTTGCATGTCCTGGCCCATGTGTTTAATACCCTGGCTGCGGAAAAGATGATCATTGACCGGCTGCGGGGCTATGAATCCTGGATTGCCTCGATGAATCTTGAAAACGAGCTTGCTGACACAACGGTTGCCACCCTGATTTCCACCGTTACTGACCGATATTCCATTGTCCACAGGTATTATCTGCTGAAAAAGAAGCTGTTAGGGGTTGATGAGCTCTTTGATTATGATCGTTATGCCCCCATACCCGGCCGGGATGAGAGCAGGATTTCCTGGTCGCAGTGCAGGCGCATTGTGCTTGACTCTTTTGCCGAATTTTCACCGAAAATGGCGGAAATTGCCGAGCTGTTTTTTGAAAAAAACTGGATACATGCGCCTGTTGTGAAGAATAAGCGGGGCGGCGCCTTTGCCCATCCCTGCGTGCCCGAAGTCCATCCCTATGTGATGGTCAACTATACCGGCACCATGCGCGATGTTTCCACGGTGGCCCATGAACTCGGGCATGGGGTGCATCAGTATCTTGCCGCTGAACAGGGGTTTTATAATGCAGACACCCCGCTTGTTCTTGCCGAAACCGCCTCTGTTTTTGCCGAGCTTCTTGTCTTCAAGGCCCAGGTCCGTCTGCTTGATGATCCGGCGGCCAGGCGCGCCTTTATCTGCAGTAAACTGGAATCCATCTTTGCGACCGTCTTTCGGCAGGTGGCCATGAACAGGTTTGAAGACGCCATGCACACGGCTCGCCGCAGCAAAGGCGAGCTCTCCAGTGATCAACTCTCTGCCTTCTGGCTTGACTGCCAGCGGCCGATGTTTGGCGATTCGGTGACCCTGCGGCCGGATTATGGTATCTGGTGGTCCTATATTCCACATTTTTTAGGAACGCCCGGCTATGTCTATTCCTATGCCTTTGGCGAACTGCTGGTGCTTGCCCTGTACGGCCGTTATCAACAGGAGAAAGATGGTTTTGTCGACAAGTATTTATCGCTGTTGGCAGCAGGCGGCAGCAAAAGCCCGGCTGAACTGCTGGCGTCCTTTGATATCACCCTTGACGATCCATTGTTCTGGCAAGGTGGTCTGGACATTATTGAGCGGATGCTTGATGATGTGGAGGCGGATTAATGATGGCTAAGTAAAAACTTCGATCTACGGCGTCGTGTGTCCTGTGGCGACTCGTTGGCATACTACATGTATAGTCAAGACCCACCACAGAACACTACTCCTCGGAGTCTACGCTACGCTCCGCTTACCTGTATATCTATGTTTTTACTTAGCTATCTTTAAGCATTGTTTGGACTTTTTACGAGCTCATCAATGGATTTATTCCTTAAAATGCATGGGTGATAAAATTGTTGCATGTTTTGTAGGGGCGAATTTATTCGCCTGTTCCGTCACGCGACTATTACGGCATTATGGCGGCTGAAGCCGCCCCTACAATGTCTGGGTTGCGGGCAAAGTCCGCTTAGCTGTTTTTGAGCGGCCTCTTTTTGCCAGTGCTTTTGTCGGCGTTGTGTTGCACGATAACCATGGTCAGGCCGATGAGCACAATGCCGGGCAGGGTCCGGATAGGCGGAAGTGGGTGGCCCAGCGCCCAGTCCATAAGAAGGATCAGGGGCGGATAGAGGTAGGAATAGGCCATGACCCTGGTCGGGCCGAGACGGATGGTGGACCATTGGGAGAGAAAAAAGGTAATCAGGGTACAGAATATTGCCAGGTAAAGGATACCGGCCCAGGTCGACCAGGCAATATCACTCCAGTTGGTTGCCGGTATTCTGGGCGCGGCCGCCAGGGCCAACCAGCCACAGCTGGTGGCTAAGATCCAGAAGGTCATCACCGGCATGGGCTCGCCCCGGTAGAGGAGTTTTACCAAAGGGGTGTAGAGCCCCATCAACAGGCAGGCGCCAAAAAAGATAAGATCGCCCTGGTTAAATTGCAGGGCCGGCATTTGTGATGGATCACCCCGGAAGATGACCCATATGGCGCCCAGCATGGCCAGAAACAGGGCAATGAGACGATTTCGGCCCAGCCGTTCGTGCAGGAGAACTATACTGTAAATTCCTGAAATACCGGGCACCAGGGTAAAGATGACACCGGTATTTATGGCCGAGGTATAGCGCAAGGCAACAAACATAAGCACGAAAAAAGCGGTGAGGGCAAAACTGACCATACTGTAGCGGCCCAGAGAAGAAAGCGAAGGTCTTTTCAGGCCGTGTTTTTTTTGGACATAGGGATAGAAAAACAGGGTGGCCAGACAGAAACGGACCAGGGTAAGAATGACCGGATCAATAGTATCGGCAATGGCCTTACCAACGGTAAATGATGTTGATCCCAGCCCGGCGGCAACCAGCATGAGCACAAGAGCAAGCCGGTACTGGCGTGGCGATGACGGCTCAGGCAAGTTGTTTGACAAGCAGCGGGTGCAGTGCGGTATTTGCAGCAAGTATTTCAGGATAAAAGGGTGAATACTCCTTGCCGGCAAAATCCGTGACCCTGCCTCCCGCCTCCTCAACCAGCAGTCGGCCGGCTGCCGTGTCCCAGGGCTTGAGATCCATCTCCCAGAAGCCGTCCAACCGGCCACAGGCAACATAGGCCAGGTCAACGGCAGCTGCCCCTGCCCGACGGATATCTCGCACTTTTGGGAGAATGGCCCGCATCTGGCTCATAACATCGTCAAGTTTGGCATGGATGTCATAGGGAAAGCCGGTGGCAACCAGGGCCTGAACTAGAAAATCCGTTTTCGTCACCTGGATTTTCTCTCCGTTGAGCCATGATCCGCCACCCTGCCGGCAGCAGAACAGCTCATCCTGCAGGGGACAATAAATAACGCCGATGGTGGTTTGTCCGTTTTCCATAAGGGCGATGGAAACGGCGAAGATGGGGAAACCATGCGCAAAGTTCGTGGTCCCGTCTAATGGGTCAATCACCCACAGTTTTCCCTCCGGCGCCTTGAGGTCTTCCCCTGCGGATTCTTCGGCCATGACGGCAATATCAGGCGCATCTTCCTGTAGAGAGGCGACAATGGCAGTTTCAGAGGCGACATCCGCTTCCGTGACCAGATTGATTTCCCCTTTCATGGTGATGGTATGGGGTTTGCCATAGAGATCCCTGAGGATAAAACCACCCGTCAACGCCGCCCGGCACGCTGCCAGCAGAAGAGGATATTGTTCTTTATCCGTACATTGTTCTTTGAGAAAATCGAGCCTGTTCATAAAGTTCCCCTATTGGCTGCCTCGTATGGTAGCTGATTTACAGATTTTGCCTACCGAAGTACATGTTTTGTACCGGATATTTTTATGGAGGAGTGTACAGAGAAAAGGTGTATTTGGCAAGCGGACAAGTACGAACACTGTCTCACTTCTTCCAGAGGACAAGCGCTCTTTGATAGATCCTGGTCCTGGGAAGATCCAGATCCGCAGCTATTCGGTGAACGGCATCTTTCAAGGTCATGTCGGGCCGGCTCCGGTACCAGAGGATGAGATCATCAAGGTCTTCGGGTTTATCTGTGTTGTCTTGTGGAGCCGGCTTGATAAGAACAACAAATTCGCCTCTGTTTTTTCCAGCACAGCTTGCACAAAGTGCGGACAGTGTTCCTTGCCGACATTCCTCATGGATTTTAGTCAGTTCGCGAAAAAGAATTCCCTGTCGATCACCCAGACACTGCAGGCAATCCTGCAGGCATTGTTCAATACGATGGGGAGATTCATAAAAAACAATCGGCCAGGGCAGGGTGGCTAACTGTTTGAAAAAGGTTC
>DRLX01000017.1 GCA_011322715.1 Desulfobulbaceae bacterium | reverse complement strand
TTCGGAAAAAGCCTATGGAAAAAACAGTCCAAAAGTTATGCCGGCATTAAAAAAACTGGAAAAGTATTATCGTATCAGCGGCAACACGGAAAAGGAAAAACAGATGAGCGCCCGCCTTGACGCCCTGCCCAAAATTGTTCAATGATATTTTAAACTTTTGTCCTTTGTAATGGCCCTGATTTCCATTGAATCCCTGCGCCCCCATGTTCTTCGCCTGCTTGCAAAAGTTGATCCTCCGGCCGGGGTGGAGCTGTTATCGTTTAAACGAGACCGCAGGGTTGCCGTGTTTCGCCTGCCCGAAGAGAGATATTTACTGGTTGAACAGGGGTTTACCAGGCAGGAATGCAGTGTTGATGCGTCCGGATTATCCCGCCTGTTAAAGGCAACAATAAAACGGGAGTTTCCTCGAAGCCATAAGGTGCGGGTCTTCAAAATTTCTTCACCGGAAGAATTAATAAAAACTCATCCGAGGAAATAACCGGCATGGCCGGATCAGATAAAGCACAGACTTTGAACCCTGTAAATATCACATGATAACAAAGCATGGGATATTTTAGGACAAATTTTATGCCTGTTCTTCGTTGTACGACCTTGTAATACCGCGGATAGATCACCTTTTTTTCGTTCTGTTTACCCTTGCCGTCCGGACCCGAACCTCGACGAAATATATTGTTTTCATTTTCCGGCGCGAAATCCTGAAAGTTTTCGCTTTTTTTTTGAGAATAAGTCATGGTAAAGAAAAAGTAAGACCTTTTCATCTTTGGTGAAGGTCGCAAGTTACCGGGAGCAAAGACAGGGAAGGGTTGTCCTGCGGTCCGGATAGGAGCGATAGGTTCACGTTGACGTATTTCTTTGTCCTTTATTTTAAATCTTTCCTCGTAAGGCCTTATTCTTGGAGAAAGACCCCGTCTTCCCGATAACGGGTCTCAGTGGTTTTTCTATGACCATTTGTATATTGAGCAGGACATATTTCTTCGGCTTTTTCCGGTTAATCATTGCACTTTCCTGTGTTGTTTTCTCTTTTGTCCATGTGTCGGCCTGGGCCGGCGAGGCAAGGGTAGTGCGGATCGGGTATTATGATAATCCACCTAAATTCTTTCGTGGGCATCAGGGCGCACCAAAAGGCATCTTCCCGGAAATTCTTGCTGTTATAGCAAAAAAAGAGAACTGGCGTCTTGAATGGGTACGGGGAACATGGCGTCAGGGGTTGGCAAAGCTTGAGTCCGGCACTATTGACATTATGCCCGATGTTGCCTATTCCACTGAAAGAGCAGGGAAATACGATTTTTCAGATGAGGCGGTTTTTGTCAACTGGGGAACTCTGTACACCCGTCCCGGGCTTCATGTTGACAATATTCCCGATCTTGCGGGAAAACGTATCGCCGTTATGCGGGGAAGCATCCATACCGATAGTAAAGAGGGAATACGAAACCTGGTTAAAAAGTTTAATATTTCCTGTCGATTTGTTGAGTTTGACAACTACCAGAATGTATTTCAGGCCCTGCAGAACGACCTTGCCGATGTCGGCGTTGTCAATCGGCTGTTTGGGACCACCGCCCAGGAGCTGTATGATGTCCTGCCGACAACGGTTGCCTTTAATCCACGGCACCTGAAATTTGCCTTTCCTAAAAACAAACCCTCCTCCGTCTATCTGAAGACAACCATTGATCGGTACCTGAAAGAGGCCCACCAGGACCCGGATTCGGCAATCGCCCACATCGTTACTTCCTATGTGTCGGACATCTCGATGCGGCTTCATGTCGAGGCACAGCAGGTCTATCTTACTGATTCGGA
This sequence comes from Desulfobulbaceae bacterium, assembly GCA_011322715.1. Taxonomy (GTDB): domain Bacteria; phylum Desulfobacterota; class Desulfobulbia; order Desulfobulbales; family Desulfobulbaceae; genus DRLX01. Next base: position 13,571 of record DRLX01000017.1, on the reverse strand, counting down.
AAAGGCCTGGATTAAAGCGCATCCAGTGATCAGGGTCGGCATTGATCCTGAATTCGCGCCCTTTGAATACATTGATGACAACGGGAACTACAGCGGTTTTGCCGCCGACTATATCAATCTGCTCAACAAGCGCCTGGGCCTCCATCTTGAGGTTGTACACGGATTGAGTTGGCAGGAGGTGGTACGCAGGGCCAAAAATAAAGAAATCGATATGCTCTCGGCGGTGGGTTTTTCCGAAAAACGGTCCCGATTTTTGTCCTATTCCATTCCATATCTCGGTTTTTACCGCATGGTTTTCTGTCGCGCAGATGCCCCGTTCATTTCAGGTGTACCGGATCTGGCAAAGCTGAATATCGCCGTTCAGACAAACACCTCCCATGCGGCCTGGATCCAGGAGCATACCAGCCTGACGCCCCATTATTATGACACGTTGAAAGAGACGATCCTGGCCGTATCCAGGGGAGGGGATGATGCCTTTATCGGCAATCTCGCCGTCTGCACCTATTGGATACGTAAACTCAATATTACCAATCTGCGTGTTGCCGCCCCTGTTTCCCTGGAGCGTCAGCTTCTGTATATGGCTGTGCGGAATGACTGGGTACCGCTTGTGGGGATCCTCAACAAGGGGATTGGCTCGATTTCACCCCAGGATGCCGAGGTCATACGAAACCGGTGGCTTGCCGCCGGGTATTCAGTCGGCATGTCGAGGAAAATCATCTACCAGCGTCTGGCTGTTATTGTGTTGTTTTCTTTGTTTGTCATAGGGTTTTTCTGGTTCTGGAACACGAGGCTGAAGGGAGAAATCGTTCGGAGAAAAGAAGCTGAAGCCGCTCTTTTGGGAATCCAGGACAAGCTGGTGCGGAAAGTTGCTGAACGCACCCGAAAGCTGGAAGAGAATAAAAATTATCTGCAGGCGATCTTTAATGCGCCCAGTGAGGCCATTTTTATCCATGATCCTGAAACCGGTGCCATCCTTGATGTCAACAAGACTATGCTCGACATGTATGGAGTGACCTATGAGGAGGCCTTAAAGGCGCGTGTGGGGGATTTCAGCCTGGATGAGCATCCGTATGATGAGGAAGAGGCTGTCCGGCATATACGGCGTACCCTGACAAAGGGGCCTCAGACCTTTGAATGGTTGTCCAGGAAAAAGAGTGGAGAACTGTTCTGGACCGAGGTAGGGTTGACGCTGACGAAAGTTGCCGCCAGGGCCTATATCATTGCCGTGGTGCGTAATATTGACGAAAAGAAGAAGAACGAACAGATGCTTCTTGCCGAACAGGAACGCCTTGCCGTAACCCTTCGCAGTATTGGTGAGGGTGTCATTGCCGTTGATATGCAGGGAGCCGTCGTTCTTTTAAACAGGGTAGCGGAGCAACTGACCGGCTGGACCTTTGAAGAGGCGCGGGGCATGCCCTATTCCAGGGTCTTTGTTCTTGTGGACGAAGAGACCGGTGGGCCGATTGAAGATCCGGTCGACATGGTCTTTCGCCAGGGCGCTGTGGTTGGTTTCTCCCATCACCGTTCCCTACGGGCCAAAGACGGAAACTTGCGCAGTATTGCCGATAGCTGTGCGCCTATCCGTGACCGGGATTCCCAGGTGATCGGTGTTGTTCTTGTGTTTCGGGATGTTTCTAATGAGAGGAAGATTGAAGAAGAACTGCTCAAGGTCCGTAAACTGGAATCACTCGGGGTGCTGGCAGGCGGAATAGCCCATGATTTCAACAATTTCCTGTCGGCAATCTTCGGCAATATTGAATTGACCAGAAAACTGACATCCAGGGATTTACGGGCGACCTCCCTACTTGATGATGCCTTGAAAGCCTGTGGACGGGCGGAAAAGCTGACCAAACAACTCCTTACCTTTGCCAAAGGCGGTGAACCTATCAGGGAGACGGCTTCCCTGGGCCGGCTGATTCGGGATTCCGCCGACTTTGTTCTTCACGGAAGCACTGTTTCCTGTGTTTATGATTTCCCGAAGGACCTGTGGCCGGTGCACGTGGACAAGGGACAGATCAGCCAGGTGATACAGAACATCATTATCAATGCCAGACAGGCCATGCCGGAAGGAGGAACGATACGAATCGAGTGCGCCAATATTGACAACGGGGCGGTGGAACCGTTTCCCGATATGCCGGGAAAGAAGTATGTGAAAATTTCCCTTTGTGATACGGGTACCGGTATCTCACCGGAGAACAGAGATAAAATTTTTGATCCTTTCTATTCAACCAAAGAAAAGGGCAGTGGTCTGGGACTGGCAATATGTCACTCTATTGTCACTAAGCATCAGGGACGGATATTCGTCGAATCGACTCCGAATATCGGAACGACCTTCACCATTTATTTACCGGCATCAGTTGCCGGCAAAGAGAGTATGCAGGGAATGGACATGAAAGAGAACGGCGATCGGCAGCGACCGGCGCGTATACTGGTGATGGATGATGAAGAACTTGTGAAAAAAGTTATCAAGTCACAGCTTGAATATCTGGGCCATACGGTGTTTTTTGCCGGTGACGGTCGGGAGGCCGTTAAGAAATATCGGGAATTGCTGGGGACGGAGCGGGAAATCGATTGCGTTATTATGGACTTGACTATTCCTGGAGGAATCGGCGGTCGGGAGGCCGTTCAGGATATTCTCGCCATAGACCCGGACGCCAAGGTCATTGTGGCCAGCGGCTATTTCAATGATCCGGTGATGGCTGATTATCGGGAACACGGATTTATGGCCGCGGTTTCAAAGCCTTTTAATCTTGATGAACTGCAACAGGCAATTGCTTCGGTGTTGACCTGATTCTGCAGGAACAGGTCAGGCCTCCCGCCATCTCTCAAAACTGACATCTCTCGTTTTCTCGACCCGCATCAAGAGCGCAAGTATCTTGTTTCAGAGGCAATAGTTTTTCCAGCCGGCTATAATTTTCTTGAATTGTTGGAATTCCTCCCCCATAATAAAGGTATAAACGCTGCTTCTTTCCAGTCGATTGTCCTTATCCTTTTCCATTTTCCGGGGGTGAATAATGCAGGAACCAAAGAGTATGGCGGATACAGAACAGATTCATCCGTGGTCCAATACCCAGGAACTCATAGCCGAAGTTCTTTCATTTTCACCGAAAAAACACTTTGCTCCCGGGGACCCGGTGCTGTCTCCGGAGACAAAATCCGAGGTTTTTTATTATGTCGAGTCCGGAACGGTGGAGGTCAGCTATACCGGTGCCCGTCAGACGAAAATTACCGTTGCCCTGATTGGTGCCGGAGAGTTTTTCGGCGAAATCGGTTTCTTTGATCAAGGCTCAAGGGTGAGAACTATTGTGGCCTCCGAGGATGCCGATATTGCGATTTTCACCCAGGAGGTCATGGAGACGATCAGAGAACAACAACCTGATCTGTATATCGATTTTCTTCTCTATCTTACCCGGAAGATATGTACGAAGTTCCGACGGCTTTCCGGTGAAAGTTCGCCCATAGCCGCCTATGCCGACTCAATAGCCGATCGCCGTTCCTGTAAGTATACCGGTGCTAAACCATTGCCGCCGAGTCTGCTGCGCTCCGAATTATGGCAGAATGTGCACGAGCAGGTGGAACGGATATCCATGGAATTTTTTAATATGTCGCTGTTGATTCAGGAGGTGGCGACGGACAACGAAGAAGAAAAAATAAGGATGGAATGTCAAGAAGTTCTGGAAAGGTTTGCCGAGAGTATGCCACTGTTGGAGCGTCAGGTAGCCGGTTCGGGATATGAGGATATTTTTTGGGGATATATCTTTAAAGAAGTCTATCCTTATTTTATGCGCAGTCGTCACGCTGAACGAAGCTATCATAAACCCAAAGGATATGCCGGTGATTTTCTCATGATTGAACATATCTATGAGAATATTCCCAAAGGAGATGGTAGAATTGGTGAATTAGTAGATGCTTTTTGTCTGAATCGACCTTCCTCAAAAGCAATTCGGGGGAGACGCCGTTTGTTGGCTGACCAGCTTGCCCGGTTGACGGCCCCCCTGGCCCAACAGGGAAATCAGATCTCCATCATGAACCTGGCCTGCGGACCGAATAGAGAGCTGTTTGATTTTCTTTCCCGCTGTGAATACGGTTCCCTGATCAAAGCGCTGTGCGTGGATATTGATGCCGAGGCATTGGAGTATACCAATAAGAACGTCGACAATTTTTTTCATGGTGCCGATATTAAGCTCATGGAAGAAAACGTTATCAAGTGGTCTCTGGGAAGGGTGAAACATCGAATAGAACAACAGGACATTATTTATTCCGCAGGTCTCTGTGACTATCTTGATGATCGTCTGTTTAAAAAGCTGATCACCCGCTGTTATCATCATCTCAAGCCCGGCGGTACATTGATTCTCGGCAATTTTGACTCCCATGAAGATGCGGTTTTTATGGATCGTATTTTACGATGGAAGTTGATTTATCGCAGTCGCGATCAACTGGCCGCTCTGTTTGTCGATACTCCCTTTGGGACGGCAACCATCTTGAGTGAGGAGGAACAGATAAATCTGTTTGCTCTTGCCGTCAAAAAATAATTGTTTATGTCTGTTTCGGAAACTATCGGAGAAAGTTTTTCTGGTGAACAGGCTGATCTTTTAGCCCAAAAGGCCGTACCCATCCTCTGGTTAGGGATTCTCTTCTTTCTTTTTTTTTCTTTGCTTGATTATTTTGTCCACCGTCCATTTTTCCCTCTTTTCCTGTCATATCGTTTAACTCTGGCCATTTTTGTTCTTGTTTTACTCAGTTTGCTCCATTTTCGATCATTACAGCGTCATGCCCTGCTTCTGATGGGGACGGCCCTTGTTGCGGCTAGTTTTACCATCAGTATGATGGTCATCCATATTGGAGGGTTTTCCTCCCCATATTATATCGGTATAGTTCTCACCGCTTCCTTCGCCTTTTCGGTTCTTCCTATGACCGTTAGCCAGGTTACTGGTATCGGTATTGCCATGTATGCCGTTTACATCGGCACACAAATACATTCAGGCTATCCTTTGACCCGGCAGGAATTTGTTCATGCGGTAACAAATACTGTCTTTTATTTTTCTATCCTGCTTGTCATTACCATCAAGGTTCACGACGATATTAAAATTCGCCGGTCCATATGGCAGGGACGCAGGAAAATGCATCAACTCCGTAATGAACTGACAATTTATACCGGAGACCTTGAGTATCTTGTTGAGCAGCGTCTTCAGCAGTTGGAGGAGTTGAAGTTTCGTTTCAGTGAATTGTATGAAAACATAATGGACATGGTTGCTGTTGTTGGTGAGCAGGGAGAGGTCCTGCTCTGCAACAAGCATTTTGCCAAGGAGTTTGGTGTTTCCGACCAAACAGTGCCCGCCCCCTGTCTCTTTGATTTTTTTGTCGGCAAGCGGCGGAATAAAATGGTTGCTCAGATGTTACCGAGGTTCACCGGCAGGGCACCGATTTATGGCGTCGAAACAGCAATGGTGACCGCAGCGGGCAAGGAGATAGTTGTTGAAATAAGCGGCAGTTGGGTGGATATAGACAATAGTGGTCCCGGCTGTCAGTTGGTATTGCGCAATATAACCAAACGCAAAAAGATGGAACAGCAGATGCTGGAATCAACCCGTTTGATCGATCATTCACGGCGGACGGCGATCCTTGGCCTTGCCAAACTGGCCGAATATCGTGATCAGGATACCGGCGCCCATCTTGAACGGATTCGTGAGTACACACGTATACTGACCCGGGCCCTTTCCGGGCAATCCGGCCTGCAGCATCTGATTACCCCCTCGTTTCTCGAGGATATTACCCTGTCTTCGGTGCTCCATGATATTGGTAAAGTGGGTATTCCCGATAAAATTCTCCTTAAGCCCGGAAAACTTACCCCGAAAGAGTTTGAGGTTATGAAAATGCATTGCATCTACGGGAGCGATGTGCTTGCCGAAGCCCAGCGCGATGCCGGTAATGTTTCCTTTCTGGCCATGGGCCGGCAGATCACCCATTTCCACCATGAACGATGGGACGGCAGCGGTTATCCCGAAGGACTGAACGCTCTCGATATTCCTCTTGCCGCCAGGATCGTCGCCCTGGCTGACGTGTACGATGCGTTGACTTCCAAAAGATGTTACAAACAGGCCCTGTCCCATGAACAGGCCCGGGAGATTATTGTTCGAGACCGGGGAAGCCATTTTGATCCACAGGTTGTGGATGCCTTTCTTGCGCAGGAGGGGGATTTTCAACAGATCCGCATGGAAATTCTTTTGCAGTAGTCACTTACAATGGTTGCCCGGTTGACAGAGGATATGCAGCAGACCTACGTGAAAGATCTGCGCCGTTTGTGTCATCATCGAATGTTTTATCTGCTTTTGATGACGGCGGCATTATTTGTCTTCTATGCTCCCCTTGATTATTTACTCGTCCCCGGACATTATGGAGAATTGTTGTATTATCGCCTGACGGTCCTTATTTTCTGCCTTTTTCTCTTTTTTCTTAACCATCAGGATACAAGACTCCGTTATACCTATGTTCTTGCTTCTTCCCTGTATCTGTTTTCTCTTTTTGTGCTCTGTTTAATGGTTATCAGAACAGGTGGCATAGCATCTGATTATTTTATAGGGTTTATTCTTGCCGTCGTTGTCTTTGCCGTCATGTTGCCGTTAACTCCGTCCCAGGTACTGGTCAGTGGATCATTTGCCGTGATTGTGTACCTGGTAGCAGTCTTCCGGGCCGATTTTCATCTTGGCGGCCCTGCAAACACACTTATCAATAATGTGTTTTTCATGGTCTGTTTTGTTGTGTTGGTTGCAATTCAGAGTTGGTTTGAAACCGATTCAAGGAAGGAATCCTTCTCTCTCCATATGCAGGAGCAGGAGGCCGCCAGGTATCTTGACCAACAGGCGGAAGGCCTGGAAGAGGAAATAGCCAGGCGTTCCAGAGAACACCAACAGACGGAAAATCGTTTTCGTCGGTTGTTTGATCATATTATTGATGATGTCGTTCTCGTTGATACCAACGGACGAATTCTCTATGCCAATACTTCTTTTTATGACCATTTGGGGTTAGTCAAGGAAGATGAAATAAATATCATTGATCGCATACTGCCAAATGAGCAGGAACAGTTCCGGCAGAGTTTTTTGCAGTTGGTTGCAGACGGTGAGGTCGTTGCTAACTACCAGGCCCGATTGATGGGTGCTGGTGGAGCACCGTTGGAGGTGGAAATCAACGGCAACAGAATGGAACGGGATAAACGGTTGATTGGTCTGCAACTGATTATCAGGGACATTTCAGTCCGTAAAAGGATGGAAGAAGATGTTCGCAAGGGGTTGTTTGTACGAAAACAGACGGAGAATGCAACGATTATGGCGCTGGCACGATTATCGGAATACCGGGATGTCACGCCGAAAAATCATCTGAAAAGAATACGGGAATACAGCCGACTATTAGTCGAATTCCTGGCCCGAAAACCTGAATATCAGGGAACGTTAGGGGGCAGTGGAGTTTCGGACCTGGCCATGGCGTCAGTGCTTCATGATATCGGAAAGGTGGGTATTGCTGATGATATTCTTTTTCAATCCGGCCCGTTATCAGCCCAAGACCAGGCCTTGACCCGGCAGCACACGATTTTCGGAGGCGACGTGATTAAAGCCATGGAAAATTCATCGGAGGTGGATAGTGGCTTTTTGGAATATGCAAAAAATATCGCCTATTTTCATCATGAAAAATGGGACGGCAGCGGCTACCCGTTTGGACTGGTCGAAAGGGAAATTCCCCTTGAAGCAAGGATTGTAGCGCTTGCAGATGCGTATGAATCAATTACTTCATCGACAAAGTATGGCAAACGACGTTCCCATAAACAGGCCGTCCATATCCTTATAGGGGAGGCCGGGCATCATTTCGATCCGGACATTGTTGATGCCTTTGTCGACTGTGAGCAGGATTTTCTTCAGATAGCCCTGCGCCTGACTCCGTCAACGATGGATCCTCTTTGACCGGAAGAGGAGAGGGCGAATTGCACGGCCGCATCGGCATGGATTGCCGTGGTGTCGAAAAGTGGGATCGACGTATCCTGCTGCTGTACGAGTAACGAAATTTCAGTACAGCCAAGGATCACCGCCTGGGCGCCTTTATCAGCCAGGCTTTTGATCACGTGGGTAAAGGCCTTTCTGGAGTCGCCGCTGATGGTTCCACAACAGAGTTCATCATAAATAACCCGGTGGACCATGGCCCGTTCTTCATCTTCTGGAATATAGACATTAATGCCGAATTTTTCCTCCAGTCGTCCCCGATAAAAGTCATCTTCCATGGTAAATCGGGTGCCGAGCAGGCCGACGCCGGTCATTTGCCTGTTCTTGACGGCCAGAGCCGTGGCATCGGCAATGTGCAAAAGCGGAATGGAGATCGCCGCCTCCACTTCTTGCGCTACTTTGTGCATGGTATTGGTACATATCAGCAGACAATCGGCACCTGCCGATTCGATCTTCTTTGCCGCATCGGCCAGTCGTTCACCGGCCTTGTCCCATTGTCCCAGGTTTTGCAACCGTTCAATGGCAGCAAATTCAACACTGTAGAGGATGATTTCTGCAGAATGCAGTCCGCCCAGAGCATCCCGGATACCTGTGTTTATCCAGGTGTAATAGGTGAGGGTTGATTCCCAGCTCATGCCGCCGAGCAAGCCGATTGTTTTCATTGTACTTGTTTTTTCTCCATACTGTCCGGAGGCTGGTTGGTACCTTCCACCGGCTGGATACGAAGTTCGATCGTTCCTGCCTTATCGGGCGCTTTCAAGCTGTTAACCAGGCCGTATACCGTGTTGGCCAGAATGTCCTGAACAAAATCCTTGAGGATGATTTTTTTTCCGTCAACCAGGAGACTGACCCGTTCCGGAACAACTTTTTCTCCCGTAAGAAAGCGTTTTTCAAGAAAATCAGCCAGTTCACGACTCTCGTCCAAGCGAAATACATAATCACCGACAAGCCTGCGGTCTGTGGCAACGGCAATAACACCGGTTACCTGATCGCGGAGCAGTTCTTTTTTTTCACCGCGGTTGACCTCCACCTTGGCAATTCTACGGGCATGTTTGAATCCTTCGGCAATGACAATATCAGCATCGGCAAAATAGCGGTGGACCAGGGCTGTCAGGTTTTTTCCCTGGCCGGGGGTCCGGAGGACCATCTGGTCCGGCGCAACCAGCATGACCCCGGTCGCTCCATTTCGGCGATAGATTTCCGTGTCCGTTCCCGTCTGATCGCAGCCGATATTGTGCTCCTTGGTGGATTTGATCACGGCAACGGTGTAACCGCGCTTTTGCAGGTGGCGCACCACCCGGCTTGCCAGCGTGGTTTTGCCGCTATTGTGCCAGCCGATAAAACTTACGATAGGGGGCATTGTCTATCCTTAACAAAAGCAGTGAAGATGGTCGATGGGTGATGAATAAAAAAGATATCCGGATGAATTTTGTTCAAATATACACGCCCTGAACTAATCCGCATGTTTCACAAGCGATCTGCTGCAAGGCTTGAAAACACTATGCCTGCTGTGTCACAGCATAAAAAGGGTTCCTCGAAATATTTCAATATGTCTGCGGACCTTTTTACGCTGTTCCTTACATTCATGGCATTTTCAGGCCTTTCGCGACGACCTTTATGAAATATGCGGACTAAAAAAGCGGATCCCGGGCAGGATCCGCTCAAGGGTAGAGCAATGGAGCGTTGATGTCAAATTTTATAACGGCTGTGCATGACGGCAACCTCATCAGATGATTTGTAGCCGCTAATCATACTTGTAAGTGACCCTTTAATGGCAAACAGGGACATGTACAGATGGATGATAAAGAAACCGACCAGAGCTGCGGCGAGAAAGTTATGAAGAATTGCCATCTGCCTGAGTTGGTCGGTCGGGGCGGCAAAAGAATAGAGGTTGTAGCCGCTCCAGGCCATGACCCCGCCACCGATCGTTGCCAGCCAGAACCATATTTTTTGTCCGGCGTTAAATTTTCCCGCCGGAATTGGTTTTTTCTTTTTGCTTAAGTAACCGCCCATGATGAACAACCAGAGGACATCATGGGGCATGGGCAGCATGTCTTTAAGCCAGATCAAAAACAAACCGGCCGCCGACAGGCAAAAAACAATTGCGGCAATGAGGTGGACGGACCTGCCGGACATGATAAGGGCTCCGCCTCCGAGAAATTTCCCGAAAACTACCATGAGCCCGGTAATAACGAGCAAAGAGAACGAAAGAGCTGCCAGCCAGTGCAGAAGACGGGTGAGTATTCCGAAAAATTTAATCGGTGTGCCTGCATGGGAAAAGGATTTGGCACCGATAACAATATAATGCAGCAGAAAAATTCCCGGGACGATTGTCAGGACAAGCAGAAAAATTCGGTTAAACAGTCCCCCCTGCCAGGAGGTAAAAAGTTGCCCATACTGCTGCCAGTCACCGGTAAATATTTTGTTAATGGCGGCAAATGAGGCGGTTGATGGCTCTGACCCCGGTGACAGGAGAATTTGCGGACTTCCAGCCCAGGCAACGGCGGCAAGAAACAAAACGCCGATGGGGAGAATAAACCGGAAATTTTTTTTTCTATTCATGGCTGTCTCCTGGAAAAATAGACACTGGAAATTCGTAAGCCGTCACAGGAACCCCGCCTTCGCGCTCTCACGCCTGCCCTTATAGAGGGGGGGCTATCGGAGACTTAGAATTCGGGGCACCTGTGCCAACTTACATTCTCGAGATAAAGGAAAACGCACAGTTACATGCCCTGTGATCAGTTACGAAAATTCCGGAAAGTTGAAACGGGGACAGAGAATTTCCGCTGTCCCCGTTTTCCGGTTATTTTTTGCCGTAGGCCTTGTCCCATCCCCAGGCATTTGCGCCGGAACCTCGTGCAAATACTCGTTTTCTATACGCATCTGCGACTACGTTTGCGTCACCGGCCATCAGCGCCTTGGTTGCGCACATGGCAGCACAGAGCGGTACCTTGCCCTCGGCTATTCGGTTCTGCCCATAGAGGCGTTTTTCCTCATCACTGAAGGTCTCTTCCGGGCCACCGGCACAAAAGGTGCACTTGTCCATGGCCCCGCGGGCACCAAATACCTTGCCGCTTGGAAATTGAGGCGCTCCAAACGGGCAGGCCATGAAACAGTAACCGCATCCTATACAGGTCTTTTTATTGACCAGCACGATTCCGTCTTCACGTTGGTAAATGGCATCCACCGGGCAAACGGCTATACATGGGGCGTCCGAACAGTGCATACAGGCGACCGAGATGGATTTTTCACCCGGTTTGCCCTCGCCGATAGTTATGACCCGGCGGCGATTGACGCCCACCGGAACCTGATTACCTTCCTTGCAGGCAATGACGCAACCGTTACAGTCGATGCAGCGTTCTACATCGCAGAGAAATTTCATTCTTGCCATAATTTATCTCCTTTACCGTATCTCGTCACAGGATTGTAACGATACGGTTTCACATTTCCAAATCTTGTAAGTGGTCAGGGGCGCCGTAGATTCGTACAGGCGTGGTTAGTCGCAGGTAAGCGGAGCGTAGCGGAGACTCCGATAGCCCTCTATGCGGTAGGCACGACCGTGCGAAGATTACGGTGTTGCCCCTGATAGCTTACCCTCTCCCCTATGCCTTGCTGATCTTGCAGAGGCCGGTTTTGGTTTCCTGCATCTGAGTTACAATATCATAGCCGTAATTGGTGACCACGTTGGCCGCTTCACCGAGGACATAGGGGACCGTCCCTTCCGGATAATTGGCTGCCAGTGATCTTCCCATGAATTCACCACCGAAATGAAAGGGCAGGAATATGGTCTGTTCGTCCACACGTTCGGTGATCTTGGCCATGACCTTTATTTTGCCGCCGTTGGGCGATTCTATCCAAATCTGTTCACCGTTACGGATACCGTAATTATTGGCGGTAACGATATTGATTTCCGCATACATATGGGGCGCCAGTTCGGCCAGGTATTTGTTGCTGCGTGTTTCCGCGCCGCCACCCATATATTCAACCATGCGGCCGGTGGTAAGGATGAGGGGAAATTTTTTCACCCAATCGGCTTTCTGCTCACTCTTGTACTTGGTAAATACCCGGTAATGATCAGGTTTATCCTCATACGTCGGATATTTGGCGATCATATCAGGACGCGGCGAGTGCAGCGGTTCCCGATGAATCGGCACCTGGTCGGGAAAGTTCCAGACAACGCAGCGGGCCCTGGCATTGCCGAATGGCGCCATACCGCGTTTAATGGCCTCTTTCAGTGTTTTCTGGGAGAGATCGGTCTTCCAGTTGGTCCCGGGAACCACATTTTTAAATTCAGGGTAGCCGCCCTTGACCTCGCTGCCTGGATTGGCGACCCCTTTTGCAGCCAGCAGGTCCTCGGTCCGACCGCTCATATCGTATTTTTTGGAGGTGCCGAATCTGGCCCTGAACGGCAGACCGCCCTTGGCCACCGGTTTGGAAATATCATACAGGATCGGGGTACCGGGATGCTCTTCGGTCCAGCAGGGCCAGGGCAGACCATAATATTCCCCGTTGCAGGGGCCTCCTTTGGCCTGCATGGAGTTGATATCAAAGGTGTGCCAGTTGTCGGTATGTTTTTTGATCCTCTCCGGAGTCTGGCCGTTGTAACCGATGGTCAGGGAACCACGGCCGAGTTCGCGGGTAATGTCCTCGGGGGTTTGTTTGATATTTTTGTAAAAATTGTCGGCAAAACCAAATCGGTTGACCAGCTCGTTCATGATCCAGTAATCATCACGGCTGTCATGGACAGGATCAACGACCTTGTAACGCCATTGAAACTGGCGGGATGTCGAAGTCAGACTGCCGGAGGTCTCATACTGGCTGGAACAGGGCAGCAGGTAGACGTTGTCTTTTTCCGCGGCCGCCGCCGTCATGGTGGGAAATGGATCAATAATGACCACCAGCTCCAGCATATCGAGGGCCTTTTTCAGTTTATGGTATTGGGACTGGGAGTTGGAGGCGCAGCCCCAGAAGACAACCGCCTTCAGCGGCGTGTACTGGGTTATTTTATCCTCCTGGATGGCTCCCTCATACCAGCGGCCCAGGGTAAATCCCTTTTTGTTCATATATTCTTTAGTATGAAACCTTGATTTCATCCATTCGTAATCCACGTCCCATACCCGGCACCAGTGTTTCCAGGAGCCGTCTTTCAATCCGTAATAGGCAGGTAAGGAATGGGAGAGTACGCACATGTCGGTTGCGCCCTGAACATTGTCGTGGCCGCGAAAGATATTGGCGCCGCCGCCGGAAACACCCATGTTCCCCAACACCAGCTGCAGGATACAGTAAGCACGCGTATTGGACGATCCGATAGAATGTTGGGTACCACCCATACACCAGATGACCGTGCCGGGGCGATGGGTGGCCATCAACTTGGCGATTCGTGTTATCTCTGCGGCCGGCACTCCGGTGACTTCCTCAACTATTGCCGGAGTATAATCCCTGGCCACCGCCCTCATTTCAGGAAACCCGGCCACCCTGGTGCGGACAAATTCCTTGTCGTACCAGTCGTTCTCAATGATTTCATGGACCAGGCCCATGATAAAGGGGGTGTCCGTACCCGAGCGGATGCGCACATAATCCGTT
>DRLX01000016.1 GCA_011322715.1 Desulfobulbaceae bacterium | reverse complement strand
CTTCCCATAAAAAATCATCTATACAACAAAATGGGAAGAAATGGTTCCTTTCAAAAAGCTCTCTATTCAAAAGTTGCCTTAAGACCTTTGATAAAACTCTCTTTCTCGGCCTTTGACAGCTTTGCCTCAGGGTGGGCCAAGAGATACTGCGGGGGCGGCATTTTATTCTCCTGAACCTGATACGATGCATAGGCGCCTTTATTGACCTTCTGCACTCCCCACATGGAGACATTGAAGTTCTTTCTCCCTTCAGTAACATCCCGGGTAATCAACCAGGAAGCAGGAGCGATATTACTGTACCAGGGCCATTTTGTCATGTTACTGTGGCAATCTCCACAGGCCCTGTAAAAAATTTCTTTGGTCTGCCGGCTGTCCCAGGAGACTTCCTGCCGTACATCCGGATTGTCATGATTTCTCCCGTAAGGAACAAACTGGGCTGCTCCTACGAGCAGAATGGCGCCACCGATTATCATTTTTCCGTTCATGTTTACTCCTTGAAATAAAGTGAATCCCCGTTACGATTCTTTTTAATCTTATGGGTGCCTTGAAAAATGAGAATTTTCGTTCGAGGTCAAGGAACAGGAAAATTAAAAAGCACAGCATATTATTCACATGTGAGCATTTTTCATTTTTCTGTGACGCAGAAGTCGGGCGAGGTAAGCGAGACTCCGAAAGGCAATTTTTCAAGGTGTCCTTATAAATTACTCTAAGGATGATCATGAACTCAGGCAAGGTGAAATCTACCCCTTCCCAAAAAAACACACCCTATCTTTCCAAGGAAAGGGAAACCTGCATGCAGCTGCACCACTGCACATTTACTACCCTGTATCACTGGTCGCAGCAAACACGATAACCTTACGTCTTTTTAAAAAATTAAACGGGCAGAGAACCGGGAAATTCGCATTCAGGCCGGACCAGCGACAATGTATACCGAACAGGAACCAATACCCCTGCCTGTTGACGGCATTCTTGACCTGCACTGTTTTCGACCAGGGGAGATCAAGGACCTTGTACCGGAATATCTGCAGGAATGCAGAAAACGAGACATCCTGCAGGTGCGGATCATCCACGGTAAGGGAACAGGGAGCCTGCGGCGCACGGTACACGCGATCCTGGGACGGCTTGAGGGAGTGAAAAGTTTTCGAATGGCCGGGGAGGACGCCGGCTCATGGGGGGCTACTCTGGTGGTTCTTCAGGCGGAGGAGCGGCCTCCACTTTCTCGATAATACCATGGGCCGCCGCCAGATTACGGACAGAGAGCATAAAGGTTGACGGCAGGGGCAGGGCCCGGTCTTCCCGGAGGATTCCCAATTCCCTGGCCATCAGCAGGCATCCCAGAGAATGAATGCCCTCCTGATTATCACAGATGGTCTGCATACGCAGGGCATCTGTCAAAAAAGGGACTAAATTCTCACAGTTTTCAGAGAGTCCGTGCAACTCGTCTTCAACAAGTTCCCGGTGCTCGCGGGCAAAATCAGCCACGCCCGGATCCAGGGCCTCCGTACCAAAAAGATTATTGACTACCGCTCCGGCCAGGCGCCCCTGTTTTTCCGGCGGCCAATCGGCGTAACGAGTCGCCATGTTTTCTTTCAGAGTCCGATACAACACCATCTGCACGGTCAGGACGGCTTCCCGCATGACCGGAATTAACTTGGAATCAAAAGGCGCTTCCTGCTCCTGCTGCTCTTTTGTATATTGCTGAAACTCGCTCATAAGACCATTTTCACCACTGAATGAGAGGAGAGAACCTCGTAAATCCGCAGACGGTGATAATCGCTGTTCACGGTGAGTTCGAGATTCATACTGATGTATTTTCCGCTGCCGGACTTCTTTGACGGCGACAGACTGTACGGAGCATCGCCAAGATGATCACTGATTATCTCTCGTAGCCGCGTACCATCGGTGGCAATCACCGTATACTGCCAGAGGCAGGGATACTCTATTGTTGGTTTGCAGCCATCATCCGTATCCATTGGTATCTTTTCCATGACGGCCTTATAGCAGAGGCGGTTGTTCTTGACAACTGAAAACAGGGCTTTCACGGCGGTGAAACCAGGGAAAATGCACCCGACGTACGGCCGTTGTCTGATTTTTCCCGCAAAAATACAAAATAGTTAATGATTATACAATGTTTTCTGGTACAATATTTGAGAATAAGGATTCTCCGAGATTTGCAACTCTTTGTTTGGAATAGACCATGCTGAACAACCGGCCCGACCCCTTGCTTCGTAACCAAGGGGCACTTGACGCCGGCGAACAACAACAACTGATCCGCTCGGCTGTGGCCGTATGCGGCTGCGGTGGTCTTGGCGGCATGGTGATTGAAAATCTGGCCCGTATCGGCGTCGGTCGGTTGCGCATTGTTGATCCGGATTCTTTTACCGTCTCCAACCTGAACCGGCAGCTTGGGGCCACCCTGACAACCCTGGGCGACAACAAGGCCGAGGTGATGGCGAGACGAATTAGAAGTATTAATGAATCCTGCCGAATAGAACCCGTGTCCCATGATTTCAGAAAAGGCGCTGTTCTTACGGAAATGGATGTGGCCGTTGATTGTCTGGACAACAGTGGAGCCCGGCTG
>DRLX01000015.1 GCA_011322715.1 Desulfobulbaceae bacterium | reverse complement strand
TGTATGACGAATATGGATTTCAGTGACTCTGAGAGTCCTTCGTAGATTTCCCCTGGTCCAGGTAGCGTCGGTGCCAGGCAACGGCCTGGCGAATACTCTCCTCAAGCGGCCGGGGATAATGACCCAGGGTCTTCCAGGTCCAGCTGCCGTCAAAGGCCATGGAACGCCGGCAGAGTTTGACTCCCGTGACCGAACTTTTGGGCTTTTTGCCGGTGAGACGGCTGAAATAATGTTCCACATAGCTCCAGGTAAGCGCTACCGCGTAGGGGACTTTCAAGCGCGGGCAGGGGAGATCGCTTTCCCGGCTGAGATGTTGGAAAAAATCATGGATGGAGAGGTTATGGCCGGAGAGGATATAGCGGCGGCCCGGTTCACCCTTCCTGGCGGCCAGCCGGTGCCAGATCGCCATGTCCCGGACATCGGCAAAGTTGAGCGTGCAGTCGAGGTAGCCCGGAATCTTTCTCTGGAGAAAATCACGGATCATCTGCCCCGGCGGGGTGAGGTTCCTGTCTCCGGGACCAATGGGCAGGGTCGGGCAGACGACAATGGCATGCAGGCCCTCTCGGGCTGCCTGAAACACGGCCTGTTCAGCTAAAAATTTTGAGCGGCAATAGGGGCCCAGCATATCTTCCAGTTGAGGATCGGCCGTTTCCGTGACCGGTTCGTTGCCGTGGGTGGGGGCCAGAATTGATTCGGTACTGGTAAAGACCAGACGTCCGATATTCGCTTTGCGTGCGGCTTGAAGGACATTTACCGTCCCCTGGTGATTGACCTGCTCAAAGACGCGTTCGTTTCTGGCCCAGAGCATGGGAATGCCTGCCAGGTGGTACACGGTTGTGCAGCCCTGCATTGCCTGGAAAAGATCATCGGTTCGCAGGATATCTCCCTGTACCGTTTCTTCGGGTTGTTCCGGTACGTCGACGGGAAAGGGGTCTCGGTCAAAGACCCTGACCTGTTCACCGTTACGGATAAGTTCACGCACCAGGTGAGCGCCGATAAAACCGCTTCCTCCTATAACAAGATTCATTTTCTTCTCGTATTTTTTTTCTTTCAAAAGTGCGCCGGGTTTTCCATGGGCACGGAATTTTACGTCGTCACAGGCAAGGACCGCGCAGGACCCGGGAACCATTTTCAGGCCTGCCTTGATCCTTGACACGGAAAATTCCTGTTGGTATCTATACGGTTGGTTATGCCCGCTACGGGCCACAACTATGATGACCTACTCTTTTACTCCTTTTTCCCCAGGCTCTTCAATGAAATACTTTTATTTTTGTCTGTCCTTTCTGTTCTCCCTGCAGGTTTTGTCCTGCGGTACCTTATGTTCTGCAGCGCAGAAGACCGGGCAGGTCCCTTCGGCAGAAAACAACCGGGAAAGCAGTACCGGCCAACCTGTGCAGGATGATGTCCTGGCCACGATTGAGCAGGCGGTCAAACAGTACAAGGCCGGAGACCTGGCCGGTGCAGCCTCTAATGTGGACTATGCCGCCCAGCTGATCCGACAGAAAAAGAGTGAAAAAATGAAATCTCTTTTGCCTGAACCTCTTACCGGTTGGCAGGCCCAGGAGGCCAATGCCCAGGCCATGGGAACGGCCGTTTTCGGGGGCGGGGTCACAGTGAGCAGGAAATACACCAAGGGACCGGCAACGATTGAGGTTGAAATCGTTTCCGACTCACCTGTACTGCAGTCGGTGATGATGATGCTCAATAATCCGATGTTTGCCGGGGCCGGCGGCGGCACTCTGGAAAAGATCAAGGGCCAGCGTGCCATTGTTAAATATAACAAGGGAAACCACAGTGGTGATGTCAATATTGTGGTTGCCGGTCGGTTCATGGTTACGGTGAAAGGACAAAATGTACAACGGCCGGACCTGATCGCATATGCCGGGGCCGTGGATTATCAAGGTCTGAGCAAATATTGATGGCGTCGTAAAAACTTCGATCTATGGCGTCCTGTCCCGGGGCTGGGGAAATCCACAACCCAAAAATCGTAGGTAAGCGAGCCCGAAGTCTTCACTACGTTCCGCTTATCTGCGAGACTCCGGGGGCGGCTTCAGCCGCGAACCTGCATGGGGCTAGTTTTTTTACAATACTATGTCTCCTGGTTGAATTAACAAAACTGCCGGGGAGTGCTGATGAGGTTTTTCCCGCGCGGACGGTTCCCTCTGTTACCTTTTGGTAAAGAATTGGCCTTCTTCCTGTAACAGAGGGAATTTTTTATACATAAGGCGGTCTTTGCCGGCAAATCTCTGCAAAAATAATTTTTGCAGAGGGAAATCGATGGGCAGGTGGGTATATGGGCAAGCAGAAAATAAAAACTACCGGACACCATAATCGCACGGTGTCGGATGAGACGATTTTCAAGGTGAGCAAGGAAATTATCGTCAAGTTTATCGAGGTCGGCAGGCTGACCCCGGCCAACTTTGATGACACCTTTAAACGTGTGTACACAAGTGTTCGCGAAACCGTCCGCTCCGGAGAGGATTCGTGAACCAATCTGTGCTTGATCCAGCGCTCAACCGGGTCCCCGCCTCCTGCCGCCGAATTCATATCATGGGGATCTGCGGGACCGGTATGGCCGCTCTCGCCGGAATGTTGAAGGCACAGGGATATCGCATTACCGGTTCTGAT
>DRLX01000014.1 GCA_011322715.1 Desulfobulbaceae bacterium | reverse complement strand
GATGGTATCCCTTGTTTTTGAGGCTTGATGGTAATCAAGTAGTTTTTTCATGACGGCGCAGCGGTGTCATGGTTGTGAATCGCCAGACCGGTCCAGAGGTTTTGGTCTATCCCATCTTACCAAGACGCATAACCAGGCGGACAAGTTGGGACCTTTTTTCAAGGCCTAATTTGCTCATGCCCCGGGAACGATAGGTAGCCACGGTTTTTTCACTGAGCAGACATTTTTCAGCTATTTCTTTGCTGGTATAGCCGCGGGCGACGTGAATGAGAATTTCCTGCTCCCGGTCGGACAATCCGGCCCAGCTGTTCACATCATCGTCCTTCATTACAGGAGTCTTGCCTCCGGTACCCGGAATATAGCTTTGCAGCAGAGAGGGATGGATATATACCTCACCACGCATGACCGAACGAATGGCATAGAGGAGGTCCTCTTCCAGCCCCTTTTTCAGGACAAATCCTTTCGCCCCCCGTTGCAGCGCTTTTTGCAGGTATTCGACATTATCATGCATGGTCAGCATGATAATCCGGCTTTTTGGGGCTATATCGAGCAATTGTTTGATCAGGTCAAGACCGCTCATCTTCTGGAGGGTGATGTCCAGCAGGATGATATCCGGTTTGCAGGTTCCGGCCAGGGCAATGGCCTCTTCCCCGTTTGCGGCCTGGCCGACAACCTCGATGTCTGTTTCGGCGTTTAACAGGAGACAAAGGCCATGCAGGAGCATGACGTGATCGTCAACAACCATGACTTTTATAACGGATTTATGCATGTTCCTCTCCTGTCTCAGCCGTAAGTCGTCACAGGCACCCCGCCTTTGCACGGTCGCGCCAGCCCGCATAGGCGGTCTATAGCGAACTGGCGCGCCTGCACAAATTCGGGGCACCTGCAACGACTTACATTTATTGGGTTGTGAAAACAACAAATTATCATCCCCGTGATGTGTTACTCTCAGCCGGTACCGTGACAACGATCATCGTTCCCTGGCCCGGTTCCGATTCCAGCCGGAAGGTGCCGCCGGCAAGTTCCACCCGTTCCTGTATGCCGCGGATACCGAGCCGGTCCGTCTGCCTGAGAATATCCGGGTCAAAACCGGCGCCGTCATCGTCTATGACCAGGCGGATAGTCGTCTCGGCCCATTCGAGAAACAGGGAAATGTGGCGGGCCCGGCCGTGACGGATGGCATTATGGATGGCCTCCTGGATGATCCGATACAGGCACGTTTCAATGGCGGCGGAAGGACGGCGCTCCTGAAATCCGACAATGTTCTGCTGGATGTCCACCGTGTTGATCTTGATAAAATTCTGCACCAGCATGGTCAGGGCCGCAACCAGACCGATATCATCCAAGATACTTGGCCTGAGTTCCAGGGCCAGATTATGAATGGCATCAAGTTCCTGCTCGATATTTTCTTTTAACTGGTGGATACGGTATCGCATGTCTTCACTTCCCGCCGAACGTTCAAGCAGATTGAGACCGATGCTGAGTGAGGCAAGAGACTGGCCGGTCTGGTCATGCAGCTCGCGGGCGATTCGTTTGCGTTCATTTTCCTGACTGGTGATAATTTTCTGGAGAAAATTGCGGCTGATGGTTTCTTTTTCACGTCGTGCCTCATTTGCTACCTGGAAGGCATTACTCATGTCGTTAAATGCCCTGGTCAAGGCGCCCACCTCATCCCTTGAAACCGGATCAAGGACTGGATATTTACCACTACGGATTGCATGGGTGGCGTGAAGGAGCTCTTTAACCGGACGGGCAATCAACCAGCTGAGAACCATGGCGCAGAGTATACCGGTAACTCCGACAAAAAAAGTGGTCAACAGCAGACCATGGATGAAATCCTGGTTTTCCCGGCGGACAAAAGTATCGGTAACGCCGACGGCGACACTACCCTGCCATCCCTGGAGCACGGGGAGCACGGTTTCCCAGATCAACCCTTCGTTTGTGCGCAGGACCTGGACCTCGTTCTGTCGGCGGGAGAGCAGGCGCAGATGGTTGCGCAGTTCCACGGGAAACCGGCTGCCAAAGGTATGGGCCAGGATGTTTCCCTGGGCGTCGATTACGACCATGTATCGGATATCTCTCCTGTTTTTTCTGGTGCTGTTGAGGAAACGGGTCAGGCCGTACAGATCATTGATCAGGATATAGTCAGGGATTTTGTAGGCAAGTTCATTGGCCATGGATTTGCTTTCCTGTTCCATAAAGGCAATGGTATGGTCGTTCAGGTAGCGGGAAACCTGCAAAGACAGCACTGTACCCATGAACAGGGTCAGGCCGATGACCATGCCGATGATTTTCGCCTGCAGGGAAATGGAGAGCAAATATCGTTTGATCTTTTTCAGGGGAAGCATTGTCGTCTGCTATCTTACGCCGGTGGGGCAGAGAGCTCTGTCCGTATACAGGTTTTTTTCAGGAAAGACGAATCCGTCAATCCCGAGTTTTTCTAACACCCGGCGGCCTTTGCTGTTCCTGTCCATTGATACCAGAATGTGACGAATGGCGCTGATTTCCTTTTTGTCGGCCCTTACCGAGGCCACGACCGGCGGCATACCGAAATTCTGCGAGCGGAGAATAACCCGTGTTTTCCGGCCGAGGGATGGGTCGCGTCTAATGGCATAGGCGTAGACCAGGCTGTCCACCGACGCCCCGTCGGCAACGCTTTCCGCGACGGCGGCTATGGAATGGTCGTGACTGTAGGTAAACATGGTCCGCCGAAAAAAGGTCTCCGGTTTCCAGCCATGCTTTGCCAGCAGGGACATGGGATAGAGGTAACCGGTATTGGACAGGGGGTCGGTAAAGGCAAAGACATGGCCCCGCAGGTCGGCAAAGGTCTGTGTCCGGGCATGGGTGGGAACAATGATCAGCGCATTATAGGTCAGTTTGCCGTTAATCCGGGGCACGGCGACCAGGGTCATCAGTTTTTTGGGCAGACTGCTGAGATAGGCGCCGGTACAGATAAAGGCAATGTCCACGGCGTTTCTGGCCACGAGATCATTGATTTCGCCATAGGTGCGGCGCTGGACCAGTTGCACCGGTCGGGCAAGTCGACCTTGCAGGTAATCCAGCAGGGGTTGATAGGAATCCACCGTGCCCCGGGGTGAAAGAATGGCGGCAATGGCGACCTTGAATTTTTTTTTCTGTTGAGCGTTTTTCACCGGTTGTAATGGCGCAAGACGATCAAGGTGAATGATATCGCCCTCAGGTTGCGGGCTGGAGATCTGATTATCCCGGCAACCGGAAAGAATTGCAGAGCAAAGCATGAGGAAAATGATGGCCGTTATAAACAGGTATGGCCGTTCAAGTGATCTGTTCAATCGCTTTATTTTCATTGCAGGATGTTTGTTGAATCGTAACTGTTCAGGTGGGTGCAGGGAACTTCCCCGGCCACAGCCTGTAACTGTTCAGGAGTGCTCCATATCTGTGCAGGCAGGCCTGTGAACTATAGGCCACCTTGAAAAATTGCCTTTTCGCTCGATCTCTGCGTCACAGAAAAATGAAAAATGCTCACATATGTCTAATATGCTGCGCTTTTTAATTTTCCTGTTCCTTGACCTCGAACGAAAATTCTAATTTTTCAAGGCACCCTATAGTGATTCCTCTATGAATCAGGCCTGACCGTGCAGATAGCGAGGTACGAGACTTCGGAGATGGGATGCTCCTGAACAGTTACGTTGAATCTTTATTTTGCCAATGAGTGAAACGCTCACTTTAGGTGAGTCCATTTTTTGATATCCACACTGGATTCCCGGGGTGGTTTCACGCCATCATTCATTCTCATTTATACCCGATCTTCCTGCACGACGATAGAATAAAGAGAGTCTCAGGGCTTGAGAAAAGCAATTACAGCCGCATCAGTATCGTGAAATCGATAAACATCGACGGATTGAAGCCCTCTGTTGATTTGGCATCAGAGGATCGGCAACTGGATTCTTATGACGGGATGAGCTGCAGGCGGGAGTCTCTTGGACAAGAAGATTGCCGTGTCGTCCCATCATGAGACGACACGGCAGAAGAAAAATTTGATTAATTAAAGGTTTTTCTGTCCTTTTTGGATTTTTTGACCCGTTCGAGTACCTTGAGCAGGGCCGTCGGGCTGTCCTTTTTGTGGTAATGACAGGCGTTGCAGGAATTGGGTTGCTTATCAAGGCCGCCCGCATCAAGAGTATCTTTGGGGCTGATCATTCTGAACTGGTGACTGTGGACATCACCCTTGGTCGCCCGTTTACCGATCGGCGGCATGTGGCAACCCACACAGTCGTTGACGCTGTGGATGCCGTGGAACCCCTTGTTTTTCACCTTGTGACAACTCAAACACAGTTTTGATCCCGGCAGTTTCGTCTGGTATCTGTTTGCATTGCCCTTGCGGTGGGTATAATGGCAGTCCCAGCAGGTAATGCCTTCCCGGGCATGGCCGCTCTTTTTCCAGTCGATATATTCCTGCCGATTGACCCGTGAGGTATCGTCCGGGTGGAGCTTTGGTTTTTCACTGAACATGAAGTTGAGCTGACCTCCCGGCCTGTATCCCTTGGGATAGCCGTATTTCCCGTCGCAGCAGCTTCCCCTGGTATGACAGGAGCCGCAGACCATGACCGCCCGTCGGGGATCCGGGATTTTGGCCGGATTGACAATGGTGTCGTGCTTGTTGTCATTGTCGGCGTCCACATGCACGCTGCCCGGTCCGTGGCAGGCCTCGCAGGCAACGCCCAGGTCCGACCAGGTTGTTTTGTAGGTGTTGGTGGCCTTGTCATAATTGATCTGTGTGCCGGTATTGTGGCAGCCGGAGCAACTATTCTGGTAGATTTTTTTCTTTTTCCACAACTTGCTTCCATCTTTCCACACCTGATTCTTGACGATCCACATGGGTGGCAGGATGCGCAGTTCTCCATTGGGGAAGGTGGTCACATACTGCTGTTTCCAGAATTCACCGATGACATAGTCCACCTTGTAGGTTTGCTCCTTTTTGCCGTCAGGGTCCATGGTGGTGATAAAAAAATCATTCCCTTTACGGAACATGGTGGTTGTTATGTTGTTGGCCCTCAGTGTGTTGTTTTTGCTAAAATCACCGACAATAACATCCGGGGAGGCCTTCTGAAATTTGTAGGGATGCAGGGTGGATTTCCAGCCGTCATAGTTGTCCTGGTGGCATTCCCTGCATTGTTTGGCACCGACATAGGTCGCATCTTTTAAGGATTGTCCCTGGGCGATGGTCAAACCCGTAAGCATCAGACAGCAGGATAAAAGCACCGACAATGTGATTTTTTTTCGCATGTTGTTCAACTCTCCTTTTGGTTGTGATGATGGATGGCATGGCTTCTTACAGTGTGGTCAGAGGCAATCCGGAGACGGCGCAGGATATCGTCGGTTACCTGTTCTCCGAGATGTTCGTTGAAATGGTCAATGATTTGGCCGGTATCAAGGCCCAGTTCCTGAAAACCGATCATATAGTTCCATATCCGGTCCTGCCAGTCAATCGTGTAGGGAACACCGCCGGGACGTTCAAAGCGGTGCAGCCAGCGGAGAAAGGGCAGACACAGGGTCCGGCCGCCGG
>DRLX01000013.1 GCA_011322715.1 Desulfobulbaceae bacterium | reverse complement strand
GGAGGTTATCCCGACCCCTCATCCACAACGCCACTCCCCGCGGCGCTCGGGTCGCTCCTCAGCGTTGCTTAATCCTCCGCGGGGGCAAATCCAGGAGACCAGGGTAAAATGAATTTTCAAAGAACAACGCCTGTGCAAGCAGGGGGTCTTGGCGTACCGAAAAATTGCTTAATTTGGGCTTAAAACTGTCTTGACAATGGGGTCCACCTCAATCCTGTAGAGTCAGAAACAGTGGAGACCAGATCAACTGCGGCAGATGCATGATTTCCAGGATTTCAGATTCTGAAAGCCCTCGGCGGGAAGCCCAGAGCAGGCTCATAGCCTGACCTACCAAACCGGGCCACTCTTTTTCATAGTCCTGTTCCAGGCGAACAAGGATTAGTTGATAGAGTTCTTCTGGATCTCTTGCTTGGAGGTAATGGTCAATTCGGTGTTGCAGTTTTTCGTGTCGACCAAAAATACGTAATTCTTCGAGCAATGCCCGGAGGAAGAGCGGATTGGCACACTGCGGTTGTGAGGAAATATGTTCCACTAATTCGGGGGGTAATCTTTTGGAGTAAAGTTTAAACAAGTATTCCCTAATGAGCTGATATCGTTCTTTCGGCTCTAGAAGCTGTACCTGCATGGTTGGCCACTCCCTTTTATTCAGCTCATCAAGGCTACGACCCGGCAAGGTGGAGAGAATTAGCCTGATTTCGGGTGGGATGAATCCGGGCAGCCAGATCAAGTCAGGGGCATTATCCGTGTCTTCAAGCTGGTTCAATCCGTCAATCACCAAGACAAAGCGGCCCCGAGCTGCAGCCATGGATAACCAGTTGGGGAACTGGAGTCGCAGCTCTTCAATTGTATCAGGTATCTCGTTTTGTAGATCGTAGCGTTCCTTGATCTCAGACATTATCCGCCTCAGCATAGCTCCATAATCGGTGCTGTCTGTACTGGAGCCGATGAAGTGAGGGAGCAAAAAGGTGTTTGGATGTTGGTTTTGGAAACGAAAACACCAGTTAGCCAACAGAGATGATTTCCCCGAACCGGATTCACCAAGGATCACCAATGGTTCACCTGTTCCCGCTGCATGGTCATCCAATTGAGCAAAATATTGTTGCCTGCCGATGTATATCCTGGCCCTGTTTTTGGCAAAGACCTCATGATCAAGCCGCTCACGTTCAAGAGGGGTGAGGTGTTGTTTGGGGAACTCCTTGTTGATGGCTTTTTGAAGGTCTTCCTGGATGCGCTGCCCCACCTCATCGGCATTGACATAGTTTTCATATAAGGGAAAACCGCTTTGTCGAATCTGTTCTTTCAATGCCACCTGTTTTTCTTGGGCTACAGGGTTCTCAGAATGAACGGACGACGCGGAAGGATCACGAAAGTAGAAAAAGGCATGCTCTGCCATGTTCGGGTTGTTGATAACACCGTGGACAATCTCAAGTTCAGTGATACTCCGTTCACGATGTTCAGCCAGCCAAGGCTGGTTATCAAGCAATTCGTCAGGAATATAGTCCGGCACCCAACCGTAACGTTCACCTAATAAACCGATGAAATAGGGCCTGCAGTTTTCAATCTCCTCCAGGCAGATGGGCAGGACCTCTCCGCGCTCAGCCTGTTCACGAGTTACACCCCAACGCAGATCCACTTCGGTAAACCCAACCCCACGCTCCTGACACATTTTTCTCAATTTGGGGAAGATTTTTTTAATGAGCACATCACGCTCTTCTTGCATATCCTGAAATGTGGATGAGATAAAAACACGAATGTTCCTTTCTGGCTTAAATGGATCGTGATCTTGTTCGTTCCCTCCTTTCTTTGACAGCGTTCCCGCGGACTGAGTTTGGTCTCCGGAATTGGTACTATTATCCTTTGAGCTTGGCTTGAAATCCCGTCGTCCAGTTTCCGGTTTGCTTTTTGACAAAAAACAAATGAGTCTTTTAAACCATGTCATGTGATGCTTTCTCCGGATATTTTTAACCGTCAAAGCCCAACAATACTAACTGGGAACACTCGAAACAGGAGTCAGTTATCTCTGAGAGATTACCCCATATAAGTAACTTCTCGTAATGTATTATATACTCAGGGATTACACAAGATGCGAGGAACCGCCAATGGATATCCAGCAGTATAGATGATCAGTCAGAATGTGCTGATATAAATACTGGTCAGGTGCATTAACGGGACGGAACGTGTGTATCGAAAAAAAATCATTTTTCATCTTCTTGAAAATCTCAATACTTGTCATTTCATGTCATCATCCATCCGTGGTATGTCTACCGTTCAGCACCCTAAACAAGGAGTGCTCCCCACAATAATCTCAACTCGAATCTCAACCCATCTCCAGCATACCCTCACGTCAGTACTCCATAGCGTACTCGGTAACAATCTAATTTTACGTTGTTACCTTAGATGAAAGTTTAATGGCATGTCGTTTGCTTTGTGAAGAACAACATTACATTTCAGATCAACTTAATCATCACATTGATGTTGAGCAAAACAACATTACAGAAGGAGGGGGGATTTATGGCGAAAAAAAATGAGCAAGAATTGGCAAAGGCTCTGGAAAAGATCGCGCAAAAGGGAATTACCGCAGACCGGCAACATCTGCTCGAAGATATTGGCGCACAGTTTGCCGATTACCGGGAGTGGATACGGGAATATGTTGTCAATGCGTATGATGCCGGTGCCGGCAGATGCAAGATATGGGGTGAAGAGGATAACGACAAGATCACTATATTTGTCCAGGATGATGGCCATGGGATGGATCGTGATCGCGTGGTTGACTTTATGACGCTGTTCCGGTCGGTCAAGGATGGTGATCCTCGCAAGGCTGTCGGTCGTTTCGGGGTGGGCAAGGCAAGTATCCTGGCTATTCCCGGCTTGATCGGCCTTGCCATGGAGACCTCTACCGGCAAAGAGGGCTGGAAAATGGAAAGTTATTCCCTGCTCGATGCAAAACCGGTGCAAATCAGGAGAATGAAAAATCCGGGCGAGTCAGGGACGACATTTGCGGTTTCATATAGAAAAAAAGCTTCACTGGCACAGGAACTGCTGAAACTCGGAGACGTTCTGTCCCGGTACGTGCGTTACCTGCCCATGACTATCACCGTTCAGAATCTTGCTTCATTTCAGCCTGGGGGACAGAATTTCCGCTATATCAACGATCAGTGGAGCGCTTACCGGGAGCGGGTGGGCAGAAAGTACACTTTTACAATACATGACTATTCCTTTGAGGCCATTCTCGGCATTGACAAAGGAAGCCAGGAGATCTACCAGAATCATGTTTTGATTACTGATAAATACGACCTGTTTTTCCATGACTGGGGAAAAAGCGTTTCCCTGCCCAACCTCTCTGTTCGTATCGACAGCCCTGATTTTGAACTGCCGTTTGGCCGGCATGGTCTGCGCAATGAGGAAATCCTCAACCCGTTGTCGCAATATCTGCGTGAAACCATTCTTCCCCAGTATTTTGATGAATTGTACGAAGCACTGCGGCTGCAGCCTGCCGGAGGTAAACTGGAGATATACAGTGAAGAAGTAGAGAATCTCGCTATTGCACTGCTCAGGTATGACTGTGGCAGCCAGAGGATGTGGAGCAGATTGCCTATGTTCAATGTTTGGGGCGCCGAACAACGTATGTCCTTTTTGCAACTCCATGATCTGGCGGGCAAAAAGACAAGGCTATACCTGGAAGATCCGAATAATCCCGGTGCAGATTACACAGTGTTTGATGCCCCGGTTCTGATGACGATTCAACCGGAGGGGACGTTTGATTTGTTAAAAAAATATTTCGGAACACTTCTGGTCAACCTTGGAGATGAAAACATGGTGCTCGAACAGACTGTTACCGGAAATCGGAAGTTGACTTCTGAAGAGTTGTCTTTTGAATCTGCTCTGGGTTTTCATACCGATACATTAGCACGGTACAAACCAGAGCATGAAAAACAGCATGAATTTTCAGAAGATCTTTTTGAATCACCGGAAGCCATGGAAGATGTATTTGCTGAGATGATGAAGTTGAACAATATGAGCAATGAGGCCAGGAGCGCACGGATAGAACTGGAAGAAATTGAATGGCGGGTCAATTACCTGGTTGAACGTGACGGAGTAACACCCTGCCGACGCCAGAAATACCTGTATACCAACAATACAATTGTACTCAACCTCTACCATCCTGAAATAAGAAAATTACTTGAACTGTCGAAAAAAGTCCCTGCACTGGCTGGACATTGGGCACTTGCCATGTGCCTCCAGGACAGTAGAAAAATCTTGAGTCACCTCACACCAGAGGCAAGAGAGGAACTGATTCGACTTGATGCCGTAGTACGTAGTCAAAGCATAACAAGACATCCGAAAAAGATGTCGCGATCAGACAGGCAGTCGGCGGGAAGGCAACAGTTCCGTGATTATCTGCGCATGTTGGCCGGACGCTCCGGTATCTCAGATAACATCATCCAGTAGATGAAATAATAAAGGAGGAAGACATGGCTCGAAAAAAACAGGCCGAAAAACATGGTGACATTGTACTCCCCAATGGTATTGACGTGGACCTTGACCAGGCGTGGGCAAAACTTATCGAAAACCAGTTTCCCGGTAGTGCGGGACGTGGATTTGGCGAACTGATTCAGAATTTTCTCGACAGTTATCCGGCCGCCACCCCTTGGGAGGAACGTAGCGGCGAGATTGCAAGTGGGACAGACTGGATCAGTATTACTGATCATGGTGAAGGAATGGACCGCAACAGGCTGGCTTTGCTTGTTACACTTGGCGGGACCGATAAAAATCATGATAACAGCAAAATAGGTACATTCGGGGTTGGCTTCTTTTCCATCTTCAATCCTAAACTGGGAACCAGGCGGGTTCGGTTGGTTACCCAGTGTGAAGGTCGGACCGTGGAGATGGTTTTTCAGGTAACGGAACCTGGAAAACGGCCAAGGATCAGCACAAAAGTATTAAAGAAAAAAATCAGCTTTTCCACCCGTATCAAGGTGACGTTTTCCGACCCGGATGCAGTAAAACTCTGCCTCAAACATGCCGACCGATGTCTGCGTTACTATCCCTGTGCCGTGACCATCAATGGGGCTCCTCATGAATCGGTGTGGCAGCAGGCGCAACAGGACGGAGCCATAATGTTCGAGGAAGGGAATTGCCACGGGTTTATCCAAAAGGAAAATTGGATCAGCAATACAACGGTATTATGCAAATACGAATTTCTGGTGCAAACTCGGTTCCGTACTCTGCTCACTGGCGGTAGAAGGATGAAGTACGATCTCAGGGATTATCGCCGTGCATCCATGCCTTTTATAGATGATCACTGCTATACGATTAACTGTAATGATCTCAGTGTAACCATAAGCCGGGACTCATTTACCATGGACAGTGCCTATGATGCGATGATAGCTTCCCTGACCCGTGTTCTTACCAGAGAACTTGGCAACAGGTTGTCACAATCATTTTCGGTGCCACTGGTTGCCGCCAACCAGTACACCCTGATTGGGAAACTACACGATTATTTTCATTCCACAAATTTTAACAAGCAGACTGACCCTGATATCCGCCAGGTCATACAATTTCTGGCACAGGCAAAAATTTATCGGTTCAACGGAAGAAGGCGCTATTTTTCTTTGCAGGATATTTTTGAAATGAAGAGTGAAGGGATCCCCTTGTTCTATTCGCCCAGACAAACCAATCTGCATTGGTTGGGTGGAAATTTCAAACATGATTTTATAGTGTTACCCCCGGAATGCAGGATTGGTAGAGGAGCCCCGGATCTATTTGATGTCATATTTGATGTTCTTTTTAAGGATGTAGTCAACCTCGACAAAATCGACCAGCAGACTGATCGGCTTAACCAGTTGATCAAATCGGGAATAATCGACAAGGAATCACTGCAACCACGGGTGGAGTTTCAAGGCGAGCGTGAGTTGACCAAGGAGGAGAAAACTTTTTTGGAAGAATTAAATGCCTTTTTCTCCCTGCCCTCGATCCTGAAAGTCATTGCCGACAACCTCTATCTGCCGGTCAGGGAAATCAAGACGGTTTTTTTTGATATTCGCGACCAGAAAGCGGTCATCGCAACCGGTCTTTTCGATGGAGAAGGCAAGGCATTGGCGGAAAGCGCCAACTGCAACCTGAATGTCCAGGATGCAGATGGCAATCAGGAAAGAAAAGACAACCGCAATATCGTTCTTGGTTTGCACAGGGGACATGAACTGATCAAATCAATGATCAACAATGATGACCCTTACCGGCTTTACTTCGCCCTGCCGATTCTGGCCCATGAACTGGCTCTCTGCCAGAAACAGTTGGTTCCGTATTCTGCAGGATACCATCTTGTCAAGGAACGGTTGGCCTCAGATATGAGGCAGGCCTTGATGGCGCACTTGCTGACGGAAAGAAAAGCGGCGTGAAAATATAGATCGGACTGATGAAAAACCTGAGGCACGCAGCCTGTTCGCAATATGACACTTCGGCGCTGACCGGGGAGTTTCAGGAGGTGACGGAGTAAGTCGCCCGCGCCATAACCACCATCGCATCAGGAACAAATCAAATGAAGGAAGTACAAAAACAGATCGGCAGGCTTGCCTCAACAGACAGGCAGGTCAGGATGTCCGCTGCCCATGCCCTGAAAGAGCTTGGCGCCACCCGCGCGCTTGCCCCCCTGGTCCAGGTTCTGGGAGATGCCGATACCCATGTCCGGCA
This sequence comes from Desulfobulbaceae bacterium, assembly GCA_011322715.1. GTDB lineage: Bacteria > Desulfobacterota > Desulfobulbia > Desulfobulbales > Desulfobulbaceae > DRLX01. The sequence continues at coordinate 744 of DRLX01000013.1, read as the reverse complement.
GTATGCCGCAGCTATCCTGGGTCAGCTTGGCGATTCCCGCGCAGTCAAGCCTCTGATCCAGGCACTGGGGGATGAAGATGCCAGGGTCCGGATACATGCTGCTTATGCTCTGGGGCAACTTGGCGATCTCCGAGCGGTCACCCGCCTGCTCCAGTCCCTGAATGATGAAGCCCGCATGGTTCGGCGGAAAGCGGCCTGGGCCTTGGGGCAACTGGGCGATGCCAGCGCGGTCGAGCCACTGTTCCGGCTCCTGGAAGACGCAGACACCGAGGTTCGGCAGTATGCCATCGATGCCCTCGGAGAACTGGGCGATCCCCGCGCGTTCGAGCCCCTGGTCCGATTCCTGGGGCATGAGGATTCCGGTGTCCGGCGGGCCGCGGTCATGGCCATGGGCAAGCTGGGCGATGTCCGGGCGTTCGTCCACCTGGTGCGGGCTCTGGAGGATGAAGATTGGAATGTCCGCGACTATGCGGCCTATGCCCTGGGAGAACTGGGCGATCTCCGGGCGTATGAACCCCTGGTGGCAATTCTGCGGGGAACAGATGGTGATTTTTGCCGGGCCGCCGCCCTGGCCCTAGCTGACCTGGACGATCCCCGGGGTAAGCGCCCCGTTAACCACACGTCACCAGGTTTGGCACGGCCAGTTGTTCCCGGGAAAGATTCCAGGGGAGCAGGGCTTCGTAGTCCTCCAAGGTCGCGGCCAGGGGCAGCTTGTCGAAGATATACCGCAGATAGGCGTACGGT
>DRLX01000012.1 GCA_011322715.1 Desulfobulbaceae bacterium | reverse complement strand
TTCGTTCCTATTGTCCTGAAATAGCACTTTCCACTGACATAATCGTCGGATTTCCAGGGGAGAGCGATCAGGATTTTGAACAGACCATGGATTTGTTGCGTACGGTACGATATCATGGATCCTTTTCCTTTAAATATTCCGATCGGCCTGGAACCAGATCAGCAGATTTTGACCAAAAGGTGGACGAGAATATCAAAGGCGAGCGATTACAGCGTTTTCAGAAAGAACAGGATCGGATCAGTCTTGAGCGGAACCAGGAGATGGTCGACAGGACCATGGAGGTGATGGTCGAGCACAACCAGGACGGAACGATCAAGTCGCGCACCGGCAGCAATCACATTGTTCACTTTACCTCACCCTTGCCGATGATTCCCGGTGACCTGTGTCAGGTGCGAATCACTCATGCCGGCATGCATTCTCTAAACGGCGAATACTGCTCGGTATAGACCCGATCTTTTTCTTATCTGTTTCTTTAATAATGGTATCTATCTATCTAAAAAGTCTTATTAATCCATCTATATAAAATACAATGACTCTTGCTATCTTTGACCTGGACAATACCCTGCTCTCCGGTGATTCCGATTACGGCTGGGGAAAATTTCTTGTTGACCGTGACCTTGTAAACAGGCAAGTCTATGAACAGGCCAATGAAAAATTTTTCCAGGACTATCAACGGGGTATTTTAGATATTTATGAATACTCAGCATTCAGTTTCGGGCCACTTGCCGAACGGAGCATGGAAGAGCTGGAACAGTTGCACAATCAATTCATGCATGAGGTCGTCCGGTCCATGATGGGAGACAAAGCCAGGGGGCTGGTTGAACAACATCGCAGGCAGGGACATGTGCTGCTGGTTATCACAGCCACTAATTCCTTTATCACCCGCCCCATTGTCCAGGCATTTGGTATTGATCATCTGCTGGCAACCGACCCGAAGATCATCAATGGCAGATATACCACTGAAATTGACGGTATCCCCTGTTATAAGGAAGGAAAGGTGCAACGTTTGGAGCAATGGCTACAGGACAATAACCAGTCTCTGGATGATTCATGGTTTTATACGGATTCAATCAATGATCGCACCCTGCTGGAGAAGGTGGCACATCCGATTGCCGTTGATCCCGACGATAAACTTCTTGCTCTTGCCAACGAGCGGGGCTGGCAGGTCATATCACTGCGCGACTGACATTTACAGGGAACTTTTCATTGTTTACAGCCGGCTACCCGCTGTGTTGGCAATCCCGTACCGGCCAGACCCAAAAGGTGGGGTCCGGCTTATACCCTACCCCGCAGGCCCCTTTGTCAAGATACAGCACCCAGGCCCAGTCCGTTTCAAAGAAACTGGTGGTCGATGACCAATACCCCTCCCGCAGATTGAGAAATGGATGGTCTTTCGGCAGGGCCGGGGAACAAAAGGCTGCATCGACCAGGGATTCAAGCTCGTTAATGGTCGGCAGTCGCCAACCATGTCGGGGTTCATCTGCATTTAACCGTCTTGTTTTTTGCAGCGCCTGTTGCCAGGTCATTTTGCCGGCAGGTAAACCTCCATGCCGGTGCCAGGTCAGCCCGGTCATGCGATCCAGAACCATGTTATCGTCGATAATCGAAAAACGTGGCGACGGCCATGGAGTTCCTGCTCGCAACTCGCCGTCCTGGCCGCTGTCCGGGCAGTCAATCGTTGTTCCTGATTCATCAAAACATAACAATTGCCCTGTTGTTGCAAGTATGCCGTTACCTGTGCCGCGGACCGGCCAGAACAGCGCTTCCTGAGTTTTGTTGCCGTAAAACATGCGCGCGCCTTCAAGATGAACATACCAGGCATATCCGGGATGAATGGCAGCGGTCGTGGACGTCCAGTACCAGTGGATAAACACATTAGTGAAAGGATGACCAACAGGCAGGGATGGTTTTCTGGTCTGGTAATCCATGAGGCTGCGCAATTCCCGACGATTGGGCAGGCGCCAGTCCTGGAATCCGCAATAGCCGTCCCTGTTCAGTTGCCGGATTGCCGCAAGTGCTTCGGGCCAGGTGCAGGGGAATTGACCGGGATTGCCATCACGTGACCAGGTAAGTCCGGTCAGTTGATCATGGACGATTGTGTCATTCCGGATAAAGCGCGGATGGGGCCATGGTTCTCCGGAAGAAAACTCAGCATCCTGACCGCTGCCGCTGCAGGGAATGCGCGCACCTTCCTCGTTATAACAGTTTTTCTGTCCCGTATTGAGGATGTGGCGACTCATAGCGTTAACCCGCATATTTCACAAGCGATCTGCTACAAGACCTGAAAATATCATGCCTGCTGTGTCACAGCGCAAAAAGGACCCCTCGAAATATTTCACAATATGTCTGCGGACCTTTTTGCGCTGTTCCTTGCATTCATACCATTTTCAGGCCTTTCGCGACGACCTTTGTGAAATATACGGGTTAACGATTCAGGTCTCAGAAGAAGGTTTCTTGTTCTCTTGTTTTCTTAATGGATCCTGTTGATCGGCGGGGGGCATGCCGGGAAGTGTTGCCGGAACAGGTTTTGGTTTGCGTGGCTTGCCTGTGATGTTGGTCACCCTGCGCACGACCCGGTTGCTCAGTCGTTTTCCTTTGGCAGAGGCGCTTTTAATAAGAAAATCGTCCATTTCGATCTCCAGGGCGTTATACCGGGCCCTGGATGATGGAACAAGGCTGATTCGGGCCCGCACGTCTTTTTCTCCCACTGCAAGCATCTGAATAATTGAGCGTTTATGTGCCTTAAAAAGACGGTACTCGCGGTTGAGGATGAATTTAGGCATTTTGAACCGTTTGCCATAGGTCAGGTTTTCGCCGCCGGCCCGATAAATGACGTTAAAAACAAGATCTCTTTTGACAACGCCCATATAGAGGAGATTATCACCGACAAACACCTTGTCGCAGACACTGATAACCTTGTACAGGCCGTCCTTAAAAATAAGCAGCAGACGATCATATTCAGAACAGGTCAACGCAAGGTCTTTCCTCTTATTTTCAGCTTTAACCTTGCTCCCTAAGAACCCTGATTCTCGATTATAACCTATATTAATGTTTGCCAGGGCTGCTTTTCTGGCATTGACTTCGTCAAACTGTTTGAGTTCACTTTTACGTGGATGATTCTTACCGTATTTTTTCAGCAGGGCTTGCAGATAGTCCCTGGTAAATCCTACCATGTCCTTCAGGTGTTCTTCGGTAACGGCAATGGACTTTTCAAGGGATCGTATCTCTTTTTGCTGTTTATTGATATCGTAACGGGAGATTCTCTTGATCTTTATTTCAAGGAGACGTTCTATATCCTCCTTGGTCACCTTGCGGATAAGCTCATCGGCAAAGGGGAACAGGGCCTGGCGAATGGTTGAAATCACGGCTTTGTAGGAAATCTGCTCTTCAATGCGTTTGTAAAGCCGTTCTTCGATAAAGATCTGTTCCAGTTTGCGCGCGTGCAGCTTGTCCAGCAGCCGACCCCGTTCAATGGTGAGCTCTTTTTCAAGATAGGCAAGCAGGGAGTCGGTGTTACGCTTGAGTACCTCTTCAACCTGAACAATACAGGGCATAGTATCCCGGATGACGACAAGATTGGGCGATACGCTCACCTCACAATCGGTAAAGGCATACAGGGCATCGATTGTTTCATCGGCATGCGCCCCGCGCGGCAGCCTGATCTCCACTTCCACTTCTTCGGCTGTGTAATCGTTGATAGAGGTGATCTTGATCTTGCCGGCCTTGGCCGCCTTTTCCACCGAATCGATCAGGGCCTGGGTGGTGAGGTTATAGGGAAGCTCAGTAATAGTGATGGTCTTGTCGTCCTTGACCTTGATCTTCGCCCGGCAGCGCAGTCGACCGTTGCCGTGGTCATACTCTGAGGTATCGACAATCCCTCCCCTGGGAAAATCCGGGTACAGGGTGAAGTCTTTCCCCTGCAGATATTTGATCTGGCACTTCAGTAGCTCGCAGAAATTATGCGGCATGATTTTGGTGGCCATGCCCACGGCAATCCCCTCGGCACCCAGCAGGAGAAGAAGCGGCAACTTTGCCGGCAAAGAGACCGGCTCAAGCATGCGGCCGTCATAGGAATCAACAAATTCGGTCAGGTCTTTATTAAAAAGTGTTTCACGGGCCAGGGGGGACAGGCGGCACTCGATATAGCGGGCGGCGGATGCCTGGTCACCGGTATAGATATTGCCGAAATTTCCCTGTCGATTAATAAGATAGCCCTTGTTTGCCAGGTTGACCAGGGCGGCAAAGATGGACTGGTCACCATGGGGATGCAGTTTCATGGTCTCGCCGACCACGTTGGCCACCTTGTGAAACCTGCCGTCGTCCATATTGTGCAGGGTCTGGAGAATACGGCGTTGGACAGGCTTCAGGCCGTCATCAATGTCCGGAATCGCCCGTTCACGGATAACATAGGAGGTGTAATCCAGAAAGTTACGATCAAAGAGATCGTGCAGCTTACCCCGGCCGTGTTCTTTGGTTTCCGACGTCATACCGGCCTCAGAACAAGATGGTCCATGATGTATTGCCTGCGATCAGGGGTATTTTTGCCCATATAAAATTTAAGCACCCGTCCCACCTCCGACAGACTGTCGATCCGTACCTGCCGGATACGCATATCCTTACCGATAAACTGCTTAAACTCAGGGGGAGAAATCTCGCCCAGTCCTTTAAAACGGGTCACTTCAACGGATTTGGCACTTGCACGCCCCTTAAGTGCACGAATAGCCTCCGCCTTTTCATCATCCGAATAACAGTATATTGTTTTTTTGGTATTACGAACACGAAAAATAGGCGTTTCAAGGATGTAGACATGGCCGAGTTTAATCAACGGCTCAAAGTAATGGAGAAAAAAGGTGAGCAACAGGTTGCGGATATGCAGACCGTCCACATCAGCGTCAGTTGCCAGGATGATCTTGTCAAAGCGAAGATCGGCAATTGAATTTTCCACGTTCAGGGCCCGCATCAGGG
>DRLX01000011.1 GCA_011322715.1 Desulfobulbaceae bacterium | reverse complement strand
TCGAAAATGACATTTAGTGTAGCGTTATTATTATAACTATTCATATAAACATGATGATTACCGTTTTGTTCGCGAACTTCCGCCTCATAAATACCGGTGCTGGTCGCATCGACAGTAAAATCACCAAAATCGTGCAAAGCTCCCGGGTTGCCCCCATAACTCGGAGAACGAATGTATCCGGCTGTATCCGACTCAAAATCATATACTGTTGTCGTCCCGGCATCGGCCAGAAAACCGGCTGAATCATGATACACGATCAAAGTTGCTTGGGCCATGCCGGTTACTCCAAGCAAAAACGCACCCGTCACCAGCCCTCCTGTTATTTCCTTCTTCATTTTTTCTTACCTCGAAACTTTTTTGTCATGTAATAAACTCGCCTTCATCAAACAATTTCTGTCTTCTCTTAAGAAAAGCAAGGACGATGCCATTTTTCCCTAATTCATTTTAGACATAATTTCAGTATATTACCCAGGCACTCTTTTCCAAAACACACAACCGACGAACCACTTTGGTGCATATGCACCACCAAAACGGTTGATATGCACCGGTACAGGTAAGGCAACCGCACTGGTTTTTTCGCGGCAGTGGCCTTTTTCAAGCGGCAAAATTTCTCCTGAAATGCTATTATTTGCCGGGCAAAGCAGACATGAATTGTCCACCCAAAGATACGCTGCACCAACAACCTTACAAAGGAAATGACATGGCTACGACAGTCCGTCGGTTTTACCGGAAAATCAATGATTCTCTGACCTATTGCTTTAATGTCGAATCATCCGCCCCCCTGACCGATGAGGAAGAAGAGCAGATCCGTTTGCTGCTGGCCGACGGCTTCCTTGCCGAAACCGTATCCACCGGGCCCCTGCTTGTCGGGGAACGTGTTATCGAGGTCGGGCCGCGGCTCAACTTTGCCACGGCCTGGTCGTCAAACATGGTGTCCATCTGCCGGGCCATCGGTCTTGGGAGTATCAGCCGGGTGGAGCGCTCCCGCCGCTACCTTGTGCCTGCAGACGTTGACCTGCAACAGTTTATCGCATCCCACCATGACCGGATGACCGAATGTCTTTACCCCGAACCCCTGACCACCTTTGAAACCGGCATTGAACCGGAACCGGTCTACGAGGTGGACATGATCGGTAAGGGACCGGACGCGCTGCTCGAAATTCCGGGCATTTCCATGGATGAGCGGGACCGGAATTTTTATTATGACTATTTTGTCAAAAAACATGGCCGCAATCCCACCATTGTTGAAATCATGGACCTCAACAATGCCAACTCGGAACACTCTCGCCATGGTTTTTTCCGGGGCAAACAGATTATAGACGGCCGGGAACAGGACCAGACCCTGTTTCAACTGGTTACAGACACCCTCACGGCCAATCCCAAGGGCTCGGTGATCGCCTTCAAGGATAATTCCAGTGTTGTTGAGGGCCATGATATCACGACCCTGCACCCGCAGACACCGGGATCGCCCTCCCCCCTGCAAACGGTCCAGGTCCATTACCAGCCGCTGTTGACCGCGGAAACCCATAACTTCCCCACCGGAGTGGCGCCGTTTCCGGGCGCGGAAACCGGGACCGGCGGGCGTATTCGTGACGTCCAGGCAACGGGCAAGGGAGGTTTTGTCATGGCCGGAACCGCCGGTTATTGCGTGGCCAATCTCCATATTCCCGGCTATGAACTTTCCTGGGAGCGCCATTATGAATGCCCGACAAACCTGGCCTCGGCGCTGACCATTGAAATCGAGGCCAGCAACGGGGCCTCTGATTACGGCAATAAATTCGGCGAGCCGTTGATCCAGGGCTTTACCCGCTCCTTTGACCTGCGCCTTTCTAGTGGCGAACGCTGGGGTTTTATAAAACCCATCATGTTTACCGGCGGCATCGGCCAAATAGACAGCCGTCACACGGAAAAAGCGGCGGAAAAGAAGGGGATGCTCATCGTCCAGGTGGGCGGCCCGGCCTACCGGGTCGGCTTTGGCGGCGGTGCGGCCTCGTCCATGCTCCAGGGTGAAAATGCCGAAGAGCTGGATTTCAACGCCGTCCAGCGCGGCGATGCCGAGATGGAACAGAAGATGAACCGGGTCATCCGCGCCTGCAACGAGATGGGTGACTCAACCCTGGTCGACGTGATCCATGACCAGGGCGCCGGCGGACCGGCCAACGTACTCAAGGAGCTGGTGGAGCATTCAGGCGGCCGGATCGAGATCCGCAACATCCGGGTCGGCGATCCCACCATGTCGGTTCTGGAAATCTATGTGGCCGAGTACCAGGAACGAAACGGTTTTCTGATCAGCCCGGAAAATATCGAAAAATTCCAGGCCATATGTGACCGGGAAAAGGTCGCCTGTGAGGTCCTGGGCGAGGTCACCGGTGACCTGCGCTTTATCGTCCATGATAGTTATGACGACACCACCCCGGTTGACCTGGAACTTGACGAACTGCTCGGTGATATTCCGCAGAAAACCTTTTCCGACCAGCACGTTGATCCGCACCTGCGGCCGCTTGTCCTGCCCGCTGACCTGACACTGCGCAGGGCCCTGGATGACGTGTTGCGGCTCATCAGCGTTGGTTCAAAGAAATTTCTCACCTCCAAGGTCGACCGGGCGGTCACCGGTCTGATTGCCCGCCAGCAATGCTGCGGCCCCCTGCAACTCACTGTCGCCGATGTGGCCGTGATCGCCCAGTCCCATTTCGGCCTGACCGGGATTGCAACCGCCATCGGTGAACAGCCGATCAAGATGCTGGTTGACCCTGCGGCCGGTGCGCGCATGGCGGTCGGTGAGGCCTGGACCAATCTGGTGTGGGCAAAGATTGATGATCCCCTGCAGGTCAAATGCTC
>DRLX01000010.1 GCA_011322715.1 Desulfobulbaceae bacterium | reverse complement strand
TACTATGGATGCCTTGGCCCAGGCCCGTAATAGGGCGCTTAACCTATCGCCTAAAATCACCGATGCCTTTGCCAAAAGGGCCGAGATGGAACAATTCATCAATAACATAAAAGGGATAGATGATCCGGATCTGGGCACCAACGGTAATGGTGAAGATCTCAACTATGAAAATAACAACTTTGCCGATAAGCTGAAAACCGCTATCAAAATAATGAATTATAATGCGGATACGCAGGTCATTACCCTTGGCACCGGAGGATTGGGAGGATGGGATGATCATAATGACGCGGAAAATTATCTCAGCCGCATGGACCGGCTTTTTCGGGCCCTCAGGTCCGCTGTTGCTCATATTCGTCAGGTGGGGAAAATCGGTAAAATAAATATCATGGTCATGGGTGATTTTGGTCGAGGCCTGAATCTGAACAGTGCCAACGGCTGGGACCACGGTAATCTGCAGAATTTTTTCCTCCTTGGCGGCAGAAATTATTTCAATACTCCCGGTGTGGTAGGCCAGACCACCGTTAATGCCACCGGTTCCGCCAACAGACTGTACTCGGTTCCGGAATCGGGAACATACTGGTTTGAACCTTTGAGTGTTGCCGCCACCATTTATTCCATTTATGGGATCACTAATTCTGAAGTGCTGACCGGTAATCAACCGGTTATTGCTCCGCCGGGTAATCCGCTTATCAAAAGCTAAGTTTCAGTCCGGCGAATGACGAAATATTTGGATAAGATTTCATAAATGTAATTTTCATTATGGGTTAAATCGTCAGATCATTGTTGTAATCATCCCAAGAAGAGGTTGTTCTCTCCGTATCTGATCCCTTACGTTCTTTCTGCCTTTCCTTTTTCTCTAAGGCGGAGAGAATGATGGACCCAATGTCATCTCCGTGGTTTCTCTATCACGGCTTCCCATTCCGGGGAGCTTGTTCTTGACAAATTCCCTGCAACCATGTAATTTTTCCTGATTATTTTATATTGTACCTGCAGGGTTGAGGCCTTCCTTCTCTGTTGAGGTTCCTTCAGGCGCAGCGTGCTTCGAGTGGCTTGCCTGATTGTTTCTTTTTGTACAATATGCGGATCTGGGTTTGATCGTCACGGAAAAAATTACTCCCATTCTACCGGCCTTTTGTCCCCGGTTTCCACAATGTGAAAAGGCACGTATTGTGCCGATATATGCCCAGAATATGAAATAAAAACAGGCGCATTAGTGGACTTTTTCCCTTGGCCATCTCCTGCTTTTTGATTTTTACTCTTTATAAAATTGTAAATTTAATGAGTTATATACGCAGCATGCTATTGCTCAGAGTATAAGCTACTTAACCAATAGATTGACATTCGGGAGGAAATGACGTGGCAAAGCAAAAGATTGAAATCGGTATTATCGGCGGGCCATTTGATAAGATAACCACGGTCCTGGAGGAGTTTGAGCCCGGCAGTGAGGATTTTATCTATTCGTATGAGATGATGGGTATCGAGGCCAAGGAAGTGCAAAGCGTGGATACCTACAGGGAGGTCAAGGTCAAGGTCCCTTCCCGGTTGCATCCAACGGTCCTTGATATGAATCGCTTTAATCTCAACCGTCCCGGCGGCGGCGGCTTGGGTTTTGCCGTGGAGATCTTTTTTCATGCCACGGTCAAGGCCATTCCGGAGCCGGAAATACGCGTCAATGGCGACCGGCAACTGATCACCAAACATTTCGCCTATGCCTTTAAAAAATTACTCAACTATTCAGGTGGATTTGAGATAGAACTTGAAGATCATAAGCGTCGGCATGTGGGCCTTGGTTCTTCCATCGGTTCCATGTGCGCGGTCTGCCTGGGCATGAATGAGGTGCTCGGCCGTCCCTTCCACGGCTGGGAACTGCGTCGGATAATGGGGTTTCATGCCTGTGAGGAAAGTCCCATCGGCCCGGATTACCTGTTGCCGGCCTTTGAAACGGGTATCGGCGCCATGGCCGGGGTAAACGGCGGCTGGATAGTTGCCAGTGATGATTTGACCATGGTTTACCGGGTGCCGCTGCCCGACACCAAGGCAATTATCTTTATTCCGGATGTGGAGAGCCTGACCGATGAGTATACCGGCAAGGAGACATCGGCCGAGTCCGAGGCCGAACTGCTGCTGCGTCGCGCCAGATTTCTTGACTCCATGCAGGCCGGGGCCAAGGCCGAACTTGTCCTCCTGGACATGATCCCGGCCATGATCCGGGGCGATTTGAAAAAGATCGGTGATGCCCTGTTTGATATTTCCTACCTCGGTTCCAAGCGGGCGGAATGTGAACAGCACGGCGCATACGGAACTCCGATTTACAGCTATATCAATACATTCCGCGGGATCGGGGCCGAAATCGCCGGTATGAGTTCCGTTGGCCCCACCATCTTTGCCCTCACCCAGAGCCAGGAGACCTATGACAAGATCCTGCATTATCTCAAGGACCATGGCGTGGCTGACAGTCGTATCATCGAGACCACGGTTGATAACATGGGCGGCACCATTACGGAAAACGGGGTTGAAAAATCCTTTATGAACGATAACTGGCTTAAAGGGTAGCCTCCATGGGAGATCATTGCGGGGTAAAGATCTGCGGAACCACCAGCCTGGAAGACGCTGGGCTTGCGGCCGAGTATGGGGCCGACTATTTTGGCGTGGTGGTGGAGGTGGATTTTTCTCCGCGGTCCCTGACCATTGATCAGGCAAGACCGATTTTTGCCGCTGCACCCATCGGGGCCACCAAAGGTGTGGCCCTGGTGTTTCACATGAAACCTGCCCGGTTGCAGACCTTGATTACAACTCTTGCCCCCCATGCCGTCCAGTTTCTGAACCTGGAGGATATTTCCCATGTCCGCGAGCTGAAACAACGGTTTCCCGATCTTGTGCTCTGGCAGTCCATTCATCTGCCTGCGGCCGGAAAGGAGGTTGATTTCGCCTCCTTTCAACAAAAGGTGCGGGAGTATGCGGATGCAGGGGTTGACCTCATAGTTTTTGATACGGTGGCGGTCCTGAAAGGAGTGGAAAAATTCGGCGGTACCGGCCTGGTGTCTGACTGGCATGTTGTCCGGCAACTGATTGATCAGGTCGATATTTCCGTGCCTGTCTGGCTGGCCGGCGGCATTACCCCTGAAAATGTTGCCGATGCCATCAGGACCGTGCAACCGGCCGGGGTTGATCTCTGTTCCGGGGTCGAGGCCGATGTCGGCAGGAAAGACCCTGAAAAGGTCCGCCGCCTCATTGAAAATTCCCGTTTACGTGGAAAGGATAGGTAATTATTTACCATTTACCTTTTTTGATTACCACCATTCCTCAGCAACGAGGGATAACATCGCTACAGCTATAATCTCAAATCGCATTTAGCAGTGCTCATGACTGATTTTAGGTCAATTAATTTTTCAAGAAAAGCGATGGTATCCCTGATTTCATTCAAGCTGAGCTTTAGTGATAATCAGGAAAAAATTGGAAAAAATTGCTGAAAGCGTCAATGCAGGCCTTTTTTCGTTAGGAAATTTTGAAATAATCTTTTCCGGTATCTTTTCGTCT
>DRLX01000009.1 GCA_011322715.1 Desulfobulbaceae bacterium | reverse complement strand
CTGATAGATAAATTCCATTGTCTCAGCCATCGCACATCTCCTGTTGAATGAGCTGCTTGCGAGTAAAGATAACCCGTACAGGTATGTCAAGCATGTTGGTTTGTAAAAACTGCTCTATCCGTTTAATACCACCATCTTCCATGCTGTCAATGAGGATAACAATTTTCACCACCACGGCTCCGAACTGCATGACCTCTTCAATGGCCCTGACCATCATGGAACCGGAAGAAACAACATCGGCGGCCAGGGCAACCCTGTCACCCGCCTTTATTCTGGACTCCAACCATTTAGGTTCGTTTAAGCCGCCGACCTTTTTGCGTGAATCGCGGATAAAAAATACCCCTATTTTCTGCAGGAAAGCGGCCCGGCACAGGACCGGGACAATGGCCTTGCCGGGGCCGCCGAGCGCGCAGATATCAAGGTCCTGTATCTCCTGATGTAGAAGTTTTCCGGCCAGCTCAACCCCCCGGTGTTTCAGAGATATTTCAAAAAAATCAAAATAGGTCGGAACAATTTTGGTCGGAGTTTTAAAGTGACTGTTTTTTTTATAGGCACGCTCCATGATGAGACGGGCCAATTTATCTCTTGTCGTCATTTTTTCCGTGAAGGTGTTGAGTTATCAGTATTGCACGCCTGCCCCGGTCCATTATCGATGGAGCAGATCCACCGAGCCGATGTCGGCACCTGTTCTTTGAGTACATTTTGATTATAGGCGGTGATCAGATCATCCTTTTTCAGGCAGCCGACCACGTGAAGTGGATCATTGACAGCAACCACGGGCAAAAAAGAAAAATTGCGGCTGGAAAAGAGATGAAAGGCCTCTTCCAGGTTTTGATTTTCGGCCACCGTTACCACGTCCCTGTGCATCAGATCAGCGGCGACAACGTTTTCTCCGTCATAGGCCGGGTCCGCCAGCTGGGCGCGAATATCGCGCAGAGTCAGGACCCCGGCCAGGTGGTCATGTTCGTCCAGAACAACAAAATGGGGAAAGGGACTCTTCAGCACCTGTTCGACCAGGTCATGAAACGGTGTCCAGGTGCGGAGAACTTCAAGGTCACGGCAGATAAAGTCCCGGACCTTCATCTTGCGCAACCGGTTGACATCATGGCCCCGGACAATACGGATGCCCTGGGCAAGGAGCTTGGTCTCGTAGATGGAATAGCCGTGCAGCAACCGGACAACAATGATGGCCGGAATACAGGCGGTCATCAGGGGGAGAACAATTTCATAGTTATAGGTCAGTTCAAAGATGGTCAGGATAGCTGTCATCGGTGCCAGGGTGGTGCCGGCAACCACCGCCCCCATACCCACCAGGGCGTAATGGGCCGGAGAAAGGGGCGTGTCCGGCCAGAGGATCTGGGCCAGCGAGCCGATGGCCGACCCCAGGGCTGCTCCTAAAAAAAGTGAAGGCGCAAAGATACCGCCGCTCATGCCGGAACCCACGCAGGAACCGGTGGTAACGAGTTTTGCCAGCAGCAGGATGAGGGCGCCGCCGAAAAGGACATGCCCATGCAGGATATGGTTGATGGTGGCGTAGCCGACTCCCAGGGCCTCTGGTTTGAACAGTCCGATACTGCCGACCACCAGTCCTCCAACGGCCGGAGCAAGCCAGGCGGGAACCCTGATGCGGTCAAGGAACCTGGTCAGGCCGAAAACAAGGGCCATGAACAGCAGGCTGAACAGACCGGCGCCGATGCCCAGACCGAAATAGAGCAGCAGCTCCGCGGGATGATTGAGGGTGAAGAATGGAATGTGGAACACGGTTTCATCGGACCAGAACAGCTTGGAGATAACCGTGCCGGTAACAGCGGCGACAACAATATTGGAGAGCGAGGTTACCTCCAGGTCAAAGAGCAGCACCTCAACGGCAAACATGGTGCCTGCCATGGGCGCCTGGAAGGTGGCGGCAATACCGGCGGCCGCACCGCAGGCCACGGCCAGGCGTCGGTGGTCCGGCCCCAGTTTGAAGAGCTGGACCAGGGACGAGCCGATGGATGAGCCGATCTGGACAATGGGCCCCTCACGGCCGACCGAGCCGCCGGCGGCAATAAAGGTGGCGGTGGCAAAACTCTTGGCCAGGGTCACCCGATGACGAATGATGCCGTCACGCAGGGCCAGCGAGGCCATGACCTCGGGCACACCCGGCCCTCTGATTTCCGGGGCAAACCAGGCAAGTAGAGGTCCCAGGGCAAGCCCGGCCATGACCGGGGCCCCGAATTTCAACCATGACGGCGCCAGTTGATACTGGAGAAGAAAGCCGTTGCCTCCGGACCAGAACAGAGCTGTTTCAACACCGATCAGCCAGCGGAAAAAGACAGCGCCCAGACCGGCAAGCGCCCCGATTGCAAGGGCAAGCAGCAGCGGGAAGACACTGTCGGTCAACCGCTTGCGTATGGCGGCAAAGGTGTTCACATCAGTTCATGTATTTCTCATTCCTGGATGCCGCAGCCGATCCTGGTGCCGACGGCGGAAAAGAAATACCGGTCGCCGAGATGGTTGAACAGTCGGGCCGAGTTGGCAAGACCTGTGCAATGACCTGCCCCGAGACGCTTGATGGCGAACTTGTCCAGGGCAAGCATGGTTTGTTCAAACTGCTCAGCTTCGGCAAAGCCAAGATGGGTGCCGCCGATAACAGTATGAATGGGGCGGTCCGGCAGATGGTTGGCGACATGGGTAAGAATATTTACCAACCCTGCATGAGCGCAGCCAAGGACAATGGTCAATCCCTGATCGGTGTCGATGACCATGGACTGGTCATCACGCAGGTCATCCTGGATAAGGGTGCCATCCGGACCCGGGACCTTCATGTTGGGATCAACCGGTTCAAAGGGCGTCACTCTCGGCACCTCGCCGGTGAGGTAGATGCCCTCAAATATTTCGGTGAATTCCCTGACAAAACTGAAGCGGGCGCCAAGGGACTCGAGGTAACTGCGTTTATAACGGATACCGATCTCCCGGGAGGCGCCGTCCTTGTTCCAGTAACGATCAAGGAAGCAGTCGGGATGTGCATAAACGTCAATTTTTCCGCACTGGCGAAGCACATCGGGCAGACCGGAGGTGTGGTCGTAATGGCCATGGCTGAGCACAATGGCATCCAGATCCTTCAGATCGATATCAAGGAGTCTGCTGTTGGCAATGATGCCCTGCCCCTGGCCGGTATCAAAGAGAATGGACCTGCCGAAAATATTAGCATGGATGGCCCAGCCGTGTTCGCCGACCAGGCCAAAGGGGCCGGCAACCGAATTTTCACAGAGTACGGTTAATGCGCATTGATTGTCCATGTTCCTGCTCCGTTTATGTCACTAAAAAGAATTATAAGGGGTATTAAAAGTATACTAACGCGGGTTTTGCCAGCAACCCAAGTCTGTAGGGGCGGCTTCAGCCGCCTTGGGGAAACCATTCCAGATAAAATAACGCTTTCCTCAGGCGAATAAATTCGCCCCTACAAGAATGTGCAATATTTGTGTTGCACATGCAATGTAACAAGATAATATGCTGATATAATAGCTTTTTAATCCTGAAAATTTTCTTGTTTTTTATGACTGAAATTCAGGAGTAAGGCACTAAGGCGGATTTTACCCGCAATCCAATAGATCGATGATATGAGCCACCCGCTATGTATACTGAAAGTGTGTGATCAGGAGGTATTAGTGACCAAGAGGAGTGGCTCATGAAAAACTTATAGACAGGTTTTCAGGTTTGGTCAATGGCGTACAACAGGATTTGACCGAATTTTCCGACGGGATGATTTTTTTGGAACAAATATTGACATATTTTAAAAAATTAGATCTAATATTTTAGATATTTCAAAAAACGGAGAAAAAAATGATAAAATGTTTAATTTGCGGGGAGACTTTATCTGTAAAATCTCTGTCCTGTG
>DRLX01000008.1 GCA_011322715.1 Desulfobulbaceae bacterium | reverse complement strand
CTTCATATTTTCTCCTTTTTCCGGGATCTATATTGCCGGTGCAAAGAGGAACGCATCGGCGAGAGAACAGACTGCATTCTCAAATTCAGCCGACAGGTTCCACTAACCGGTTGAAAAATCATTTCAACCTAAATCCTGCAGTTGTTCGAGCACCGAGAACGTTGAGACAGGTTCAGATACAAGGAGGCAATCGAATTTCGGCACAGGCGTACTGTTGGTACATCGAGCACGAAATTCGTGAAGCCGACACAGTAAATGTGCCGGTATCGACGTTCGAATGCCGGATAACTGCAGGATTTAGGTTCTACTTGGCCGAGTGGCCAATGGTCAAGAAAAAAGGATACAGGCATTTCTCATTCGACCATTCATTTTGTCGCCAACATAAGGGCCCCGGAAAAAAATAATTATCCCATTCTGTTTGTCTTTTACTCCAGCTTCTGCGTTGTAAAAATGGTTACATATCATCAATATGCGCCCATTTTTACGTCTTGAATCTGAAGCAAAATCCAGCGCATTACGGAATAATGATTTGATTCCGTGACCCTGAAAAAACCTGGAAAATTATCGCATCCAACTGGATTTTTCTTTTTTGCTGATATAACATAATTATGATCGGTCTTGTATAAATCAATTTTCTTTAAGGTGGCCTTTAATTGCCCGGATAATCGCATAATGGCATCAGCAAAAGACCCTTACCTGCCCCTGAACCGGCTTAAGGAAGCAGGGAATCTGCCCGTGATCCCGCAGTTGCTCGTTCAACTCATTGATCTCTGTCATCAACCTGAAATTGATCTGCAGGCCGTCGGCAAGCTGATTAAAAAAGATGCAGCCCTGGCGGTCAAAGTGCTGCAACTGTGCAATTCCGCCTTTATCGGGGCACGCTCCGCTTTCATGAATGTTGAACAGGCCGTTATTTACCTCGGCGCCGATACGGTAAAAAATCTGGCCATAAGCGTATCCGTCCAGCAGGTCTTTCGCCGGGTTGAAACAAACGGCCTTCTTAATATGGACCGTTTCTGGTACCACTCCTATCAAAATGCAATCCTGGCACGGCGGATCGCGGAAGCGGTTGCCTATCCGAATCCATCGGAAGCCTATCTCGCCGGTCTGCTTCATGACCTGGGCAAGCTCCTGTTATGGATTGCATTTCCGGGAAAATATGTGCCCCTGCTCCTCAAGGGAATCCGCTGCCATAATGGCCGGCTCTCCTTTCTTGAACAGAAAAAACTTCAAATAAGCCACTGCGAAGCCGGAGCATGGCTCATCGAACAATGGGGACTTCCCTCCATGATTGCTGATGCCATACGGTATCACCACCACCCGGTTGACGAGGTTGAACAGGCCCTGCCGCTCACCAGGATCACCTACCTTGCCGATATTATCAGCCACAGCGATAATCCGGAACAGGAATGTGATGAAGTGGCAATGCAACTCTTTCGCCTTGCTCCCGGCAGGACCGAACAGTTACAGGAAGGTATCGACGAACAAATCCAGGAGGTTGCCCACGAGCTCGGTATCCGCATTCCTTCCGGCAGCAGATCAACTCTTGACCCGGAAGAACCAGCAAGCAAAAAAGTTCACAAAGAGGCCACCCGCGAACTGGTTGACAGGGTCCGGAATATCACCCAGCTGACCGGTCTGCTCGATAATCTGCTTGGGGCAACGAACCGGGAGCAGACTTCTCTCGTTGTTGAGCAAAGCCTGAAAATTCTCTTTAACCAGACCACCTGCCTGCTCCTGCTCTTTAACGAAGAAAAAAACCGATTACAGGGCCTCACCTCCAATGAAAACCCCCTCTGCTCCGATGCCCCGTCCCTTCTTTTTTCCCTGGATCGTCACCGGGAGAGTCTTCCTGTCCGTGCGCTGGAATTACAACAGATGATGCACTCTTTCATGCCCAGCCCCGATAAAACAACGACCATGCTTGATACCCAGATAATTGAGCTGCTGGGCACAGAAGGAATGATCATTTTTCCCATGACGGTCCAACGGCATCAGGTCGGCCTGCTGGTCATAGGGGTCACAAAAGATGAACACCTTGGCCTGCTTGGTCATGCCGGACCACTCCAGCTTCTTGCCTCTCAGGCGGCTGCCGGTCTCGCCATGCAGAACCGCCAGGAGCAGGAACGACAGCGCATTGCCGCAGAGCGCCTTGAGGCGGCGGCAATGATCGCACGAAAGATTGCCCACGAAATCAACAATCCCCTGGCCATCCTACGCAACTATCTTAAAGTGCTTGACAAAAAGCTCAACAAGAACACGGAAATCCATGAAGAACTGGCTATTATTGACCAGGAATTTGAGCGAATAGGAAAAATCACCCACCAGCTCAGGGACATTGCCTCGGAAAGACCGATGACCCGACTGGAAAAAATTGATCTGAACCATCTACTTGCCGAGATGGTTGAACTCTACCAGGCAGGTCTTCCCGCCGACGATACTATTGTCATTGAATTCCATCCTGATCCGACGATCAGCCGGCTGCAGACAGACGCCAATGGCCTGAGACAGGTCATAACCAATCTGCTTAACAATAGTATCGAGGCCCTGAACGGCCGGGGCACCATTATGGTAAGCACCGAACTTAAAACAAAACCGGATCACACCGAGCAGGTGATTATCACAATCGTTGATGATGGCCCCGGAGTTGCGGAAAACTTGCAGCAGAGCCTTTTTCAGGCGGGAACAAGCGGTAAGGGAGGA
Organism: Desulfobulbaceae bacterium; assembly: GCA_011322715.1. Lineage (GTDB taxonomy): Bacteria > Desulfobacterota > Desulfobulbia > Desulfobulbales > Desulfobulbaceae > DRLX01. The sequence continues at coordinate 2,197 of DRLX01000008.1, read as the reverse complement.
GGACACGGCGGCCTTGGCCTGGCCATTACCACCAAAATTGTTAAACAACTCGGTGGTTCTCTTTTCTTTAAGCGGGAAAACAAAAACACTACATTTGGTGTAATCATCCCCGTCATCCCCACTTAATCATTCTTTTTCAAGAAAAAAGCCATTTTCCTTTTGACATTATGAAATGCCTGCGTTTCTATGGTGTTATGGTATCTCTCATGCCATAATGATAAAGATTCACTAAAGAAATAAAGTTTCAGTAAAGAATTGATCTTTGCAATTCTCTGCTCAGGCATAGAGAAAAGGCATTCATGGCATATTCCGTTCTTCTCATTGATGACGAACCGAATTTCTGCACAAGCTTGAAACCGCTGCTGGAGGCAGACGGCTATGCGGTGACGATTTCCCACACCGGCCGTGAGTCTTTGTTTCATCTTGAAAGCGCGCTCTTTGATGCCGTTCTTCTGGATCTTGGCCTTCCCGACATAAGCGGCCTCTCGCTTGTCGACACCCTGCGGACAAAATACCCGGACACGGTTGTTATCATACTTACCGGTTGCGCCACTGTTGAAAATGCCGTTGAAGCCCTTCGGGGAGGGGTGTACGATTACCTGAAAAAACCCTTTGATCCGGAACGCCTCTTAAATATCCTTGCCAGGGGCATTGAATATAAGGCGCTGAAACGAAAGCTCTCCAATAGTGAAAAACGCTTTCGCCAGCTGGCACGGGCCACATGGGAAGGGATTATAATTTACGACAAGGGGACGTTACTGCAGGCAAACACGCAACTCTACGAGATGTTTGGGTATACGGAAGAGGAACTTGTCGGCACCCAGATTTTTGATATTCTTCTTGATAAAACAACGATTAAGGCCATGCATCTGCAGTCGGACCCGGAAACCATTGGTCCCTTTGAGGCAACAGCCCAAAGAAAAGACGGGAGCCGTTTTCCCGTCGAAATACGGGTCAAACAAATTGACTACTCGGGACGCAGCGCTGAAGTGGCCGCCATCCGTGATGTGACCAGCAATCGGATTTCTCTTGAGAAACAGCTTGCCCTCCAGCAAAAACTCGCCGATGCCAGACGCATGGAGACCCTGGGTCTGATGGCCGCCTCCGTTGCCCATGATCTCAACAATATCATGGCCGGAATCATTACCTATCCGGAACTGCTTCTTCTTGACCTGCCGAAAAATTTTAAATATCGCAAAGAAATAAAAATGATCCGCGATGCCGGCAAACGGGCCGCCGCCGTGGTTAACGATTTGCTCACCCTGACCCGTGGAGTCAATTCCAAAAGGGAAGTCCAAAACCTCAATGAGTTGGTTCGCAACTATATCAATTCCGTTGAATGCAGGGAGCTGTATGGCCGTTATCCCGGCATAACAATAACCTCGACCACTGATCCCGAGCTTGCCAATATCTCCTGTTCAACCGTTCATGTAACCAAATCTCTGGTCAACCTGGTGAATAATGCGGCCGAGGCAGCCCAAAAGGGCGGTTCCATAGTGATTACGACCGGCAACCGATCATTGACAAAAGCCGTGTATAGTTATGAAACCATTGAACCGGGAGAATATGCCTTTCTCCAGGTGCATGACAACGGTCCCGGTATAGCAACCGATGATCTTCCCCACATCTTTGATCCGTTTTACAGCAAAAAAGTTCTGGGACGGAGCGGAACAGGACTCGGCTTGACCGTTGTCTGGAACACGGTCCATGACCACGGCGGCTTTCTCGATGTACAAAGCAATGACAACGGTACAAGCTTTTCTCTTTATTTCCCGGTCACGAAAGAACAGCCTGCCGATAACCGTCTGACACCCTTCCTGCCCACCTGCCGGGGACAGGGTGAACAAATACTGGTTGTCGACGATCAGAAGAATCAGCGTGAAATTGCCCGCAGCCTGCTCACGCGCCTGGGCTATCAGGTCCATACCGTTGCCGGTGGCGAGGAGGCCATTGAATTCATAAAACAACATCGGGTCGACCTTATCCTTCTGGACATGGTCATGGACCCCGGTATCAACGGCTGCGAAACCTATCAACGCATTATCGAGCACAGACCTGATCAAAAGGCCATTATCATCAGCGGCTATTCCAGCCCCGAGGACATCGAACTGGCCCGAAAATTAGGTATTCACCATTTTATCAAGAAGCCTTATACGCTTAATGACCTCGGTCAGGTCCTCAGACTTGAAATTTCCTG
>DRLX01000007.1 GCA_011322715.1 Desulfobulbaceae bacterium | reverse complement strand
GCAGGGCTGGTCGGCAGCCCCGTGGAAGGACCGCCGCGCATAACATTGACAATAACGCAGGGAACTTCGGCAACACAGGCAAAACCGAGGTTTTCCTGCATCAGGGAAAAACCGGGGCCGGAAGTGGCCGTCATTGATTTGACGCCTGCAAGTGAAGCGCCGATAATAGCTCCAATGCTTGCAATCTCGTCTTCCATCTGAATAAATGTACCGTCCACAGCCGGAAGCTTGATGGAGAGCTGTTCAGCTATTTCAGAGGCTGGGGTAATGGGATAGCCGGCAAAAAAGCGGCAGCCTGCGGTGAGTGCGCCTTCAACAATGGCTTCATTGCCCTGTAGAAGGTGGCGTTGTTTCGTCGGCTCAGACATCATTCTGCCTCCTGTTACGTTTGCGCTCAGAGACGGTTATTGCAAAATCAGGGCAATGGATCTCACAGAAGCGACAACCGACGCATTTTTCCATCTCCGATATGGCCGGTTTGCCGTTTTTGTCAGCCTGGATAATTTTCTGCGGGCAAAATGCCATACAGATGCCACAGGCTTTACACCAGTCATGATAAAAAGAAACATCATACTGTTTCTTTTTCTTCGTTGTTGCTTTCCTGCTTTTTTGTGCACAGGATTGTTTTTTTGCGGCGCTCTTTTCAGCCATTGTGTTCCTCGAATAGCGGCAAATGTTAGAATATCAGGCACATGAGTATAATCATCCGTACAGCAATTGTTCTCTATTTCCCGGATTACATTCAACACCTAAAAAAAGCAAGAAAAACCGGAATTTTTTTCTCTCTTTGTTGAACAAATGCAGGAATAATTACTTGTCAACTTACGTGGAGTTGTCTATAAATTAGTGTCATTTTCGACAATGCAGGACCCACTGATTGATTAACGTTCACAGAGGAGGTAGTTGTATGAAAAAGGGAATTTTTTTTGGTATTGCCCTCGCGGCGGCCATGATGATGAACTTCAGTCCGGCCCAGGCCAAAACACAGTTTGTCACCATTGGTACCGGTGGTATTACCGGTGTGTACTATCCGACCGGCGGCGCTATCGCCAAGATGGTGAATAAAAAGAAAAAGGAGTACGGCATTCGGGCAACGGTGGAATCTACCGGTGGTTCGGTGTTCAATATCAATGCGGTTATGAACGGCGACCTTGAATTCGGTATTGCCCAGTCCGATCGCCAGTATCAGGCGGTTCACGGTCTGGCCGAATGGAAAGACAAAGGATCGCAGAAAGATCTGCGTGCTGTTTTCTCCATTCATCCGGAATCCGTTACCCTGGTCGCCGCAGTAGATTCAGGCGTCAAAGCAATCCAGGATTTAAAAGGAAAAAAAGTCAATATCGGAAATCCCGGTTCCGGTCAGCGTCAGAATGCTATAGATGCTCTTGAAGCCGTGGGTATTGATATCAACAAAGACATCCAGGCCGAATCCATCAAAGCCTCCGAAGCCGCCAGTCTGCTGCAGGACGGACGGATTGATGCCTTCTTCTACACCGTCGGACATCCCTCCGGAGCAATCAAAGAGGCAACTTCCGGCGCCCGTAAGGTTCGCATTGCCGATGTTGCAGGCCCCGGCATTGACAAACTGCTGGCCAAGTACCCTTACTACGCCAAGGCCATTATTCCGATCAAACTGTATCCCGGCGCCAAAAATGACAAGGACGTCCAGACATTCGGCGTAAAGGCCACTTTGATCACCTCGGCTAAGGTACCCGATGCAGTCGTTTATGCTATTACCAAAGAGGTTTTCGACAACTTTGAAGCATTTAAGAAACTGCATCCGGCTTACGGAACCCTGACCAAACAGAAAATGCTGGAAGGACTTTCCGCACCCATTCATCCCGGCGCCTTGAAATATTACAAGGAAGTCGGCCTGATGAAATAAGGTTGCCCATTTTTCGGCGATGGCCCGACCAGTCATCGCCGAATCTCTTTTCCTTGCTGTTCATCACTGCTCGTGATGAACAGCAAGGAAAAGAGATTTTTTCGAGTTAATTTTTTTCAGAGAGGAAGTCAACGTCTCTATATGATGTAAAAAAAAATGTAAAGAAATCTATACCCTGCTTTTTTGCCCCTGGGAGGACGGACCAATGAGACTCTACATAGTTTTTTTTGATTACCACCATTCCTCAGCAACGAGGGATAACATCGCTACAGCAATAATCTCAAATCGCATTTAGCAGTGCTTATGACTGATTTCAGGTCAATTTATTTTTTAATGAAAGCGATGGTATCCCTGATTTCATTAAAACTGAACTTTAGTGGTAATCAGGTAGTTTTTTTTCTTATCCTGCTGCTCATCCCCCTCCTTGTTGTTCAACAATCCGCCTTAGCCGGTGAAAGATTTACCGACAACGGCAACGGAACCATTACCGACCATCAGCTTGGCCTTATGTGGGCCTCCACAGACAATCAGGGGAATATAACCTGGAAACAGGCGGACAAATGGGTCCGATTCACTTTCCCCTATTCGTTACCCATACAATATCAAAATTGGCGTCTGCCGACTCTTCAAGAACTGCAATCCCTCTATGTGAAGGACCCCGACTATCGTGGTTATGAAGCTGATTGTGGGCAACAGCTCCATATTGTTCCCCGGATACATATGAGTTGCGGTTTTGTCTGGAGCAGTAACCAGGAGGGGATTTCAGCCTATGTGTTTAATTTCAGACGGGGTACTTTTTATACCGACCGCAAGGTCCATAACAAAGGCTATCGTGCCCTGGCGGTTCGAAACATTGCCGAAAAATAGCGATCCCGTCCGGTGAAATCGAATTGAAAAGATATACACCATGCCGTAAACGAGAAATTTTTCCAAAGATTCAAGGATGAGAAAACCATGAGCAAGATCGACGTACAGTTTGAAGATGAGGGAATGGACCTGGCCAAAAAAATGGCGGAGGAAGAGGAAGGCATAGGTCGCCGCCCCGAGGGTTGGCAGAAATATATCATTCCGACCATTGCGGTTTCCTGGTCTCTGTTTCAGCTGGCCCTGCCCAGGTTCATAGTCCTGGAAACCACCTACATCCGGGCCATCCATCTGGCCTTTGCCTTGGTCCTGGTTTATCTGAATTATCCATTATTTAAAAAACCGGTCTTTGGAATTAAATACTTTTCCCGTCATAAAAAAATACCCCTGCTTGACATGCTGGTGGCGGCGCTGGCAGGTTTTTCAGCGTTGTACCTTGTTATCTTTCTCAATGATATCAATGCACGTCAGGGTTCACCCATAATGGCCGATATTGTCTTTGGGATGACCCTTACCGTCCTCCTGATGGAAGCCGCCCGCCGTACCATCGGACCGGCCCTGCCGATTATCGCCGGTTTTTTTATCGCCTACTGTTTTTTAGGGCCGTACATGCCCGATCTTATAGCCTTCAAGGGTACTTCGCTCAATCGGTTCGTCGGCCAGATGACCATGTCCACCGAGGGTATTTACGGTATACCGCTTGATGTCTCCGCAACCATTGTCTTTCTCTTTGTCCTCTTTGGCGCCATGCTTGACAAGGCCGGGGCCGGTCATTATTTTATCCAGCTTGCCTTAAGCCTGTTAGGTAGATATAAGGGCGGACCGGCCAAGGCAGCCATTGTCGGTTCCGGACTGACCGGCATGATCTCCGGCTCCAGTATTGCCAATATCGTCACCACCGGTACTTTTACCATTCCCATGATGAAAAAAGTCGGCTACCCGGCAACAAAGGCCGCTGCCGTTGAGGTGGCTGCTTCAACGGACGGCCAGTTGGCGCCGCCGATCATGGGCGCGGCCGCCTTTATCATCGCCGAATACGTCAATGTCCCGTATATCGAAGTTGTCAAGGCCGCAGCCATTCCAGCCTTTGCCTCCTATGCCGCTCTTTTTTATATCTCTCATATCGAGGCCTCAAAACTCGGCATCAAAGGGCTACCGAAAAAAGAACTTCCGCTTTTTTTCAAGACCCTGCTCAGCGGCCTGCATTTTCTTATTCCACTCGGCATGCTTCTTTATGAACTGATTGTGGTTCGCCACTCTCCGGAGCTGGCCGCCTTTAACGCCATCTGTGTCCTTGGCATTATCATGCTCTTTCAAGAGCCGGTCAGGGCCTATAAAGCCGGAAAATCCCTTGGTGATGCCTTTAAAAAATCCATCAAACTCATTGTCGCCTCCCTGGTGTCAGGAGCGCTCAATATGATCGCAGTTGCCCTTGCCACCGCTGCCGCCGGCATCATCGTCGGCGTTGTTGCCCTTGGCCTCGGCAACCTGGTCTCGGAAATCATCGATGTTCTGTCCATGGGTAATGTCTTTCTCATGCTGGTCATCACGGCCATGGCCAGCCTGATTATCGGTATGGGATTACCGACAACAGCGACCTACATCGTCATGGCAGCGCTCACTGCCCCGGCCATCGTTACCATCGGCGGTGCCCAGGGCTTTATCGTGCCGCTGATGTCGGCCCATCTCTTCTGCTTTTACTTCGGCATCCTGGCTGATGACACCCCGCCGGTCGGACTGGCAGCCTATGCCGCCGCCGCTATTGCCAAGTCACCGCCCATTGCCACCGGTCTGCAGGGATTTATGTATGATATCCGGACGGCCATCCTGCCGTTTATGTTTATTTTTAACTCTGATCTCATTTTGCACAATATCAACTCCTGGAGCCAGGGAATTTTGATCTTTGTGATGACCTGTCTGGGCAATTTCGCCTTTGCCTCGGCAACCCAGGGCTGGTTTGTGGCCAAAAACAAATTCTGGGAAGTGCCTATCTTCCTCTCCGTCACCTTTATCCTGATGCAACCCCAACGTATTGCCCAATGGGTAGGGTTGCCTTATGATCAGCGTTACTGGTGCTACCTCATCGGCCTTGCCATCTTCGGCATACTCTTCCTCCTGCAGAAAATGCGGGGCCCGGAAGCAGCAAAGCCTCTTGCAGCTCAATTATCTTAGGGGGTCACAATGGAAAAAATAGAAAAGATTATGGTGCCGCTGGCCTTTTCCCCCTATTCCCAGGGAATTGTTGATTATGCGGTTATGCTGGCAACATCGCTGAATGTTGAAAAGCTTATTTTTATCAGTGTCATCAATCAGCGGGATGTGGATGCAGTGGAAACTATTACCGCATTCGGCTATGAAGTTGACGGCTCTCATTATGTTGAGGAGATAAAAAAACAGCGTGCCGCTGCCCTTGACGAATTACTGAAAAAAAATGATTTCCCGAAAGAGCGAATGAAACTGATCATTAGCGTCGGTAAACCTGCTCAGAAACTGCTCAAACATGCCATTCGGGAAGATGTGGATATGATTGTG
>DRLX01000006.1 GCA_011322715.1 Desulfobulbaceae bacterium | reverse complement strand
TTCTCCAATTCGGTCATGCCCTTGAAACAAGGGCCAAACGGACAACGAGTGAGGCAATAAGTTCCCTGGTGGGCCTGCGGCCGACCAGTGGCCGGGTGGTCATTGACAAAAGCGAAATCGAGATTCCGGTTTCTCTGCTCAGGATTGGTGATATTCTCCGGGTCCGTCCCGGAGAACGTATCCCCATTGACGGTACTGTCGTCGATGGTCATTCAACTGTTGATGAGTCCATGCTGACCGGTGAACCCCTGCCGGTGAAAAAGCGGGTCGGGGATCCGGTCACCGGCGGCACCATGAACAAAACCGGCACCTTTACCCTGCGGGTGGGCCGTCTTGGCGAGGAAACGACCCTGGCCCATATTATCACCATGGTGAAAAAGGCCCAGCTTTCCAAGCCACCCATCGGTCGGCTGGCTGACCGGGTAGCCGCAGTCTTTGTGCCCACCGTCATCGCCATTTCCATTATCACCTTTATAATCTGGATGTTTGTCGTCCCCCATCCGCAGGCGACCTTTGCCCTGACCGCCGCCATTGCCGTGCTGGTCATCGCCTGCCCCTGCGCCCTGGGGCTGGCAACACCCATCGCCGTTATGGTCGGCACCAGCCGGGCGGCCCAGCTCAATGTGCTGATTAAAAATTCCGATGGTCTGCAGACCGCATCCACACTCAGCCATGTGGTTGTCGATAAGACCGGAACCCTGACAAGAGGGGCGCCGACGGTGACCGAGATTATACCGTTGGCGGACCGGAAACAGACACGGGTCCTGCAACTTACCGCCGCCCTGGAAAAGGGTTCCGAGCATCCGCTGGCGGAAGCCGTACTGGAGGCCGCCGGCAGGAATGGCGGTGACCTGCCGCCTGTTGAAAACTTTATCGCCGTTGCCGGACGGGGCGTCCAGGGGGATATTGAAGGACACACCTATCTTCTGGGGAACCATCTTTTTTTACAGGAGCAGGGTATATCCCTGCCCGATGATGTGATAACACAGGCCGAGACAGGGGCATCTTCCGGGGCAACGCCCATCTGGCTCGCCGAGGGCGATATCCCGTTGGCTTTGCTCCTGCTGCGTGATCCCATACGGGAGGATTCGGCAGCTGCCGTTAAAATCCTGCAGAAGGCGGGAGTAACTCTCGTTATGTGTACCGGAGACAGCAGGGCAACGGCCGAAGCCGTAGCCCGGGAGCTCGGTATTGAAGAGGTACACAGTGAAGTCCTGCCCGCAGAAAAACTCAGCGTCATCAAAGAGCTGCAGGCCGGAGGATACAAGGTGGGTATGGTGGGCGACGGCGTTAATGATGCTCCCGCACTTGCCCAGGCGGACACCGGCTTTGCCATTGGATCGGGCGCGGATGTGGCCATTGATAATGCCGACATTACCCTGGCCGGGGATTCTCTGGCCCACGTGGCCGTGGCCATAGAAATCTCCCGCGCCACCATCAGAAATATCAGGCAGAATCTGTTTGGCGCCTTTATCTACAACATTATCGGTATTCCGCTGGCTGCGGGCCTCTTTTACCCCTTTACCGGCTGGCTTCTGCAGCCGATGTTTGCCTCGGCGGCCATGGCCCTTTCTTCGGTGACGGTGGTCAGTAATGCCAACCGGCTGCGCTTTTTTCAACCGGGATTTTCAGCGGAGAAAGAAGAGACATGAAGGGGCCGGGTCAGTAATTCGGGTTGTGCGCAATCAAGAGGGCCGCAAGGCATGCATATATCGGCAAAATACCCAAGTATAAAGAAAAAGTAAGCAAAATCACCAAGAAGAATCGTTTTTTTTCTGCTCTTTTTTTTTGCTATTTCCTTAAGCCGGCGATACACTATGCCGATAGGTGGTTGAAGCTCTACCCCGCATATTTCACAAGCGATCTGCTGCAAGGCCTGAAAACACCATGCCTGCTACGTCACAGCGCAAAAAGGATCCCTCAAAATATTTCAATGTGTCTGCGGTCCTTTTTGCGCTGTTCCTTACATTCATGGCCTTTTCAGACCTTTCGCGACGACCTTTGTGAAATATGCGGGATAGAGTCAGTGTGCGCAACCGTCAACTCTTTGAAAAAAAATCTGCATAAAGGAATATATGGATTCTTTTGATGATAAACGAAAATATCCCAGGATCTTTTTGCCCGGCGAGGACGTGGCGCTTGCCAAAATTGTCCCGATGGCGGAAGAAAAGAGCTATGACGTTCGCCTGCTGAATATCAGCGAAGGCGGTATCGGTTTTCATTGCAAGCGTTCAGCAGGCATCCGGGTCAAGGTGAATGACCCTTTGCTGTTGATTGCTATAATCGGCCATCCGCATCTCGCCGATATTGCCGATCTGTCCATGGAGGTACGCTGGGTAATGGATGAGGAATACCTCGATCATGTGGCGGTCGGCTGCGAATTCATCGACCTCGATCCCCATAATCGGGAACTGCTGCAGGATTTTGTCCTGGTTGCCCTTGCCGAGCATAACGAGCGGAAGGATGGACCGTCATAACTCATAACATTACATCGGCCTCTTTTCCTTCCACCTTTCGGCCTGTCCCGCTTTTTCTTTTCCCGACAGAAAAATTTTTCGCTTCTTTTTGGGTGTCAACCCGGCGTAAATCAGGCGACCATTCCTTCCAGGCATTGTCAGCCTTTTTCGCAAGCTGAAAATGGGCGCCGTCGTCTACTTGTCCGCCCATGGCTTTTCCCGGTGGAGTGGCCAGCGCCACCCCGCCCCTGATGATTGATTCCATGGATTCGGTCCTGATGCTCATGCCGCTGAATACACCACCGGTTACTTCTATGCCGCTGGCATTCCAGAACTTGGTCCCCTGGTGGACAAGAAAGGCATATTCCGGCCGTATGACGGCCTGCAGCCAGACCTGGCGGCCGCTTGGCGACAATCGGTAACCGGTTATTGATCCCACCTCCACCTGTCGATAGTAGATCGGGCTTCCCGGTCCCAGTGACCCCCTGGTCGGACTTTCCAGAATGAGATGCAGCCCGGCGGAAGTTCCACTCTCACCGGGTAATTCGGGCAGCACTGTAAATTCATCGGCCGGCTCCCCCTTGCCTGGCCGCAGGCAGATATAGGCGCCACCGAGAACAGTGTCCAGGTTGCGGATGCCGCTCAGGGACACCTTAGGCGTAACCAGGTAGAACTCTGTGTCTTGTCGTAAAAGTTTCTGCGCATCTTTTCTGACCACGGCCCTGGCGGTTATCTGATCAAAACCGGCAGCAAAGTCGATACTGGTAATATGACCGATTTCAATACCGTGGTAGCGGATTTTCGTATGCCTGGTGATGGACTTTGCCGATTGCAGGTGCAGGGTCAGGCGCAGACCGTCTGCATCCCCGGCCGCCTGCAGATCCTGGTAAAGATGGAAGATATAGCCCTTGCGGAGTTTGGAAGTATGTCCCGGATTATACAGGGATATCCCGCCGCTGAAAATTGATTCCAGGGAGGCCGCTTCCAGGGTGATTCCCTGCAGACTGGC
>DRLX01000005.1 GCA_011322715.1 Desulfobulbaceae bacterium | reverse complement strand
AGAGGAATGGCTCCATTCCTGTTCCGGATGTGAGATTTCAATTCTGAATACCGGCGAAGCTCTTCTTGATCTGCTGGCCAAAATTGATCTGGTGCATATTCCTGTTTTGATGGATCATAAATACTACGGTCAGCTTGGTGACGGGAAGGAGCTGAAGATACCTGAGGCCGTGGTTGGTATAGTCTCCGGCGGGGTGGCCAATGAGGAGCACATGGAGGTGCTTCTTGAAATGCGAAAAAAATGTAAGGTTTTGGTCGCATTGGGAACCTGTGCAACCCATGGCGGTCTTCCCGCCCTGATGAATGAATGGGGTATGAAAAAGGGGATGGAGGATTATTATAAGACTTCCACAACCGAACCCTGTGAAGTACCAAACGAAGTTGTTCCCGCACCTCTTGACCGGGTCTATGCCGTTGATGAAAAGGTCAAGGTTGATCTGATGCTTCCTGGTTGTCCACCTAATCCGGCGTTGATAGCCGAGGTTTTAACAGCGCTTCTGGATGGCCGTGACCCGGTTATACCTGGAAAGTCGGTCTGCGACACCTGTCCTACTCAACGAAAGGGCAAGGGTGGGGTAAGCGATGTTCGTCGGTTTGTTCAGAACGCCCAGTATGATTCGGAAAAGCCCTTGGATGAAATGCGTTGCCTGCTTGAGCAGGGACTGATGTGCATGGGGCCGGTGACTGCCGCCGGTTGTGCATCCGGGGATAATCGCTGTGCACCTTCCTGCATCAGCGCCCGGGTTCCCTGCCGGGGATGTTTTGGTCCGGTGCGAAAAGACGGCAATCAAATGCTTGATATGATGAACGCCCTGGCCAGCAATGGTATTGATTGGAAAACAGTGGTAGACCGTCGCTCTTTATTACGGTTTTCCGGAGCTCATGGCCTGCTGCGCAAGCGGTTGACCCGGAAAACAACGGAGGAATAGACAATGGGCAAGGTAATTAATATCCAACCGATTACCCGAATTGAAGGGCATGCCAGGATTGCCATCCACCTTGATGATACCGGCAATGTAAGTGACGCCTTTTTACATATCATGTCCCTGCGGGGATTTGAAAAATTTATTGAGGGACGGGCCGCAGAGGAGGTGCCGCGTATTGTCAACCGTATCTGTGGTATCTGTCCATGGATGCATCATCTGGCCTCCAACAAGGCGGTAGACGGGTGTTTCGGCGTGACTCCGACGCCCACCGGCCATAAATTGCGTGAAGTGTGCCAGGTCATGGCCCACATCAATGACAAGATCCTCCATTTCTTTTTTCTGGCAGCGCCGGATTTTGTCCTGGGGCCGGACAGCGACTATTCCGTTCGCAATGTTATCGGCATTGTTAAACAGGCTCCGGAGCTTGCCGCCCAGGTGGTGAAAATGCGGCAGCTGGGTCAGATGATGCTGGAAAAATTTGCCGGCAAGGCCATTCATCCCATTGCCGGTGTGGTCGGCGGATTTGCCAAGCCCATGTCGGAAGAAGAGCGGCAAAGTCTGCTGGCCGATACCCGAACCCTGCTCGACTTTGCCCTGTTTTCCATGGACTATGCCAAGACATCCGTCTTTCCCAGGTATGAAGAGGCCATCGCAACTCTTGGCGCCATCAACACCGGTTTTCTGGGCACGGTCGATGATGCCGGAGCCCTGCGGCTCTATGACGGTCACCTGCGGCTGATGAAAGCCGATGGAACCTTGACGGAATTTCCGGTTGGTCAATACGACAAGTATCTCTCCGAGCATGTGGAGTCCTGGACCTATGGAAAACTCCCCTATGCAAAATGCTGGAATGAGGGATTTTCCATGGACCTGGATGCGCCCAAGGGAGTCTACCGGGCTAATACCCTTGCCCGGATTAACGTGGCTGATCATATCGCAACACCCCATGCCCAGGCCGAGCTGGAAGAGTTCCGGGAGAAATTCGGCAGGCCGGCCCAGGGTACTTTGCTCTATCACTGGGCGCGCCTGATCGAGCTTGTCTATGCCTGTGAGCGCTCGATTGAACTTCTCGAACAGGAGGATATCACCGATTCCAATATTCGTGCCAAGGTGGAGCCTGGGCCCGGCAGGGGGATCGGCCATGTGGAGGCCCCCCGTGGCACTCTTATCCATGACTATACCACTGATGATAATGGCTGTATCGTCAAGGCCAACATGATCGTCGGCACCACGCATAATATTGCACCCATGAATATGAGCGTTAAAGAGGCGGCCACCAGCTTGATTAAAGACGGCGTCTATAACGAGGGATTGCTCAACAAAGTTGAAATGGCGGTGCGTGCCTACGACCCGTGAATGTCCTGCGCCACACACCGCCTGGATGGCGGCATGCCTTTGACGGTAACCCTGGTAGACAATTCGGGGAAAACGATGGAGACACTGACAAACGTTTAAGGGGGCGGGGAAATGAGTGAACAAAAAAAAAGAAGGCAGGTGCGGGTGGAAAATCCCAGTGGTGCCTGCGGTTATATCGGCCACATGACGGTTGATGAACTGAAATCCCGGGCCGTCGGCGACAATATCGACGGCGCCTGTCCTATCTGCGGTCTGGTACATCTCTCCAGAGATGAAATAATAGAGTTGGAGAGGCGGAAGGTGAGAGGGAGCGAGCGTTTTGATGCCATTACCAGGGAGGCCGAAGCGCGTAAAGAGTGAAAGCGTATTGTCTGGAAATAACGAACCAGGCGTAAAGGAAGAGAGAAAACAGGAAAATGCATTCCGCGATTGGCAGAGCAGGGTGTACAGGGAGCCGGGAAAGGGTGACAATCCTTTCCCGGTTCAATATATCCACCCCTGCATTAAACCGGACCACGGTGCATGATATTTCATAATCGTTACAGAACAGGGCTCAAGAGTATATTGACATATGTCCATTGAAAGGGTAATCCCGAGGGAGTACGAATGTTTTCAGGGAGGAATACTCTCCGCATTATGGTGGATTTACACCTGGTTGGTGGCTTGAATGCATGAACTCTCGCTTGCCCAGGCACTGCTTGATCAGTTGCAGGAGTTGGCCGTAACCCATGGGGCGAAAAAAATTCTTCAGGTGCGGGTCAATATCGGCCGAGCATCGGGCATTGTGATCGACTCTTTTGTCTTTGGTTTTGATGCCGTCAAGATGGACCTGCCGCTTACCAGGAAGGCCATTTTAACCATAGAAGAGGTGGAAGGGTCTGATCTCGTTTTGATGCGGGTGGAAATGGAATAGTTTTTTCGATATCCCCCGCATATTGGGGGAAACAGGAGGGAAAATCATGTGTGATACCTGTGGCTGCCATACTGCCGGCCATACCGGGGCCAAGGTTGTTGAGGTCCACCAGAGCCTGCTGGCGGCAAACCAAAGACAGGCCGATGCCAATAAAAAGCATATCGAAGCCATGGGGGCGGTTGCCATCAACATGATTTCAAGTCCTGGTGCGGGCAAGACCACCCTGTTGGAACATACCCTGGATCGAATCGGCAGCCGCCTGAAAATAGGCGTCATCGAGGGGGACATCGAGACCGAACGTGATGCCGACCGCATACGAAAAAAAAATATACCCGTGGTCCAGTTGACCACCGGCGGCGCCTGCCATCTTGACGCTCCCCTTGTCCATAAGGGGTTGCACGCCCTGGAGCACCAGAGTGAAGACGGGAATTTTGACCTGATCTTTATCGAAAACGTGGGCAACCTGGTCTGCCCCGCCACCTTTGACCTGGGCGAGCATGAACGGATTATCCTGGTCTCGGTACCGGAAGGATCGGATAAACCGGCAAAATATCCCACCACCTTTCACGGCGCTGACACCCTGGTCATTACCAAGACCGATCTGCTGCCCCATTTTGATTTTTCCGTGGATGAGGCCAGGCAGGAGGCCCTGCGCATCAATCCCGGCCTGCGTATCCTGGAGACAGGGGCGCCGGCCGGAATTGGTATGGAGGAATGGATAGAGTATCTGATGCACCTGGTGGCACAGTGATTGTTCGTCATCACTGCGCACCATGATAAAAGAGCAGACCCATGGCAAGTATTTCTTTAAAGAGGAGCAGTAGCGGCTGGGCAAGGTTTTTCCCCTGTTTAACCTGGATACCGAAGATAAACCGGCAGACCCTGAAAGCCGATTTTGTTGCCGGGCTGACGGTTGCCCTGGTCGCTATCCCCCAGTCATTGGCCTATGCCCAGCTGGCCGGGGTCCCCGCCTATTACGGACTTTACGCGGCCCTGCTTCCTGTTATTGTCGGCGCCCTGTTTGGTTCCTCGCCAATACTGTCCACCGGCCCGGTCGCCATGACATCTCTGCTGACCGCGGCCAGTGTCATGTCGATTGCCCATCCCCATACCGAGCAGTTTTATTCAGGTGTTATTCTTATTGCCCTTCTGTCGGGAATCTTCCAGATTGGTCTTGGTCTGGCCAGGCTGGGACGTATCATCAATTTCCTTTCCTATCCGGTATTACATGGTTTTATCAACGCGGCGGCCATAATTATAGGCCTGTCGCAACTGCCGGCGATGCTGGGAATTGCACAGGGACAGAAAAGTGGACATTTTCTTGTCGACATCTTCCATGTTGTCGAGCGTTGGCATGACGTTCATATCCTGTCGATCTGTTTTGGAATAACGGCCCTGGCCCTTTTGTTGATCCTGAAAAAGACCGCGCCCAAATTCCCCGCGGTTCTCCTTGTTGTCTCTCTGGCAACCCTGGTGAGCTGGCTGATCGGATTCGAAACCGATGGCGGCGCGGTTGTTGGCGCCATTCCTCGCGGTCTGCCGAACCTTTCCATGCCCGACATTGATTACCGGGCCGCGGCCCACCTTGGTCCGGCCTCCTTTATCATCGCCATCATCAGTTTCATGGAGGCGATGTCAAGTTCCAAGATTATCGCGATTAAAACCCGTACCCGCTGGGATGAGAACCAGGAACTGATAGGACAGGGGATGGCCAAGATAGTTGCGGCCTTCAGCCATTCCATGCCGGTCAGCGGCTCGTTTTCACGTTCCGCTCTCAACCTGATCGCCGGGGCAAAAACAGGACTGGCCTCGGTCTTCAGTGCTGGTATGGTACTCATTGTTCTCCTGTTTTGTACACCTCTTCTGTATCATCTGCCCAAGCCGGTGTTATCGGCGGTAATTATGGCAGCCGTGTTCAACCTGATAAATTTCCGACAGTTCATGATGGCCTGGGTTGCCAGAAAGGATGATGGTGTGGCTGCCGTTGTCACCTTTATTGCCACCTTGATGGTTGCGCCCAATATCCAGAACGGTATCCTGACCGGAATTATTTTATCATTGATCATGTTTCTCTATCGCACCATGAAACCCGAGGTCATCATTCTCGGCAAGGATGAAAATGGCGTGCTTCGGGATGCCCGCCGTTATAATCTGCCCAAACTGCATCCACGCCTGATCGCCATTCGTTTCAGCGGTCACCTCTATTTTGCCAATGTCAGCTATATCAACGATTCGGTGCTGAAGATTATTGGCAACGACCCGAATCTGCAGATTATCCTGATAGAGTGTGGCGGCATTAACAGTCTTGATGCCTCCGGGGTCGAGATGTTTATTAACCTGCACGAACGGTTGCAGATCGCCGGCATTACCCTGGCGTTTTGTAATTTACGAGACAATGTGGCTGAAATTATACAACGAACAGGACTTGATAAGATTATCGGCCCTGAGAATATTTTTGTCTCGGAAAATCAGGCGCTGGAAGCGTTGAACAGGCGCCTCAATGGAGAGAATCAATGAGATGGATGCATTTTTTTAGGTTGGCTGGTTGGCGATCAGGCTCAATATTGTTGGTCCTGGCCGTTATCGGGGGTTGGCTT
>DRLX01000004.1 GCA_011322715.1 Desulfobulbaceae bacterium | reverse complement strand
AGGCCCGGCGCGTGGGCACCTCGTACCAGAGTTCCTTGTGATAACTTTTCATTCCATTCCTTCAGTTTTTCCGTTAACCATCTCATTTTCCTGTATCCACTCCATGATCCGGGCAAAGGGCAGCTCCCGGCAACTACCAAAGAGAGCCTCTTTTGTCAACTTTGCCTTTGTCAATCTGGGTGAAGCAATACCGCAGAGAAAACGGGCCGCCTGGCGCCGGTTCTGCAGCGCCTCGGGAAATTTTTCCTGAAGAACAGTCAATTTTTCGATACATTGAGAATCGAGAGATGCGGCCACCGATTCCTCCCGCACAAGGGGTGCATTTTCCCCCTGCAGGCAGAAAGAGCAATGACCACAGTTGTCCTCCAGGTCTTCACCAAAATAGGTGAGCAAAAAACGGGTCTTGCATCCCGGATGATTGACCAGGTCAACCACAAGCTGCAGACGGTGCAGGTCGTTTTCTTCCCGTTGGACAAAACGGTGGACCAGCTTCTCCTTCAGAGCGGAAATATCCCTGTCACCGGTGTCAAGACGCCTGAAACCAAGACGCGGGCCCGAAACCTGCAGGGTCATATCACCCTTCTGCTCGAGATAATCCAAGGCCGTGATGATTCGTTTTCTCGGGCTGCCTGTCTTTTGGGCCGCCTCATCAAGATCAATGGTAAACCAGACCTGCTTTTTAACGGCGCAGGAAAACAGCGTGCGCAGAAAGGCCTGTCGCTCAGTATCAAAACGGGCCAGAATTTGCGCTGAAGGTTTGCAGGGCTTGAATTTGTATTCGGCATAAAAGGGTCCGGTCGATTTGATGACCCCCTCAAGCTCGAGATAGGTGAGCAGGGTCTTGATAACCAGGGGCCGCATATCAAACAGGCCGCCGAGCTCATAGACCGAACAGGAAAAATATTGTTCTTGTTCAAGGAGGTGGTCGATGCAGGCCCGGACCATGTCCTCATCCGGGGTGTCGCCATGGACAAAATTTTCCAGGGTAACAAGATCCTTGCCGCCCCCAAGCACAATGCAGGTGGAAGGTTTGGAGTCCCGACCGGCCCGGCCGATCTCCTGGGCGTAATTTTCCAGGCTTTTGGGAAGATTATAGTGGTAGACATAACGGATATCGGCCTTGTCAATACCCATGCCGAATGCAATGGTAGCCACGACAATGGCGGTATCCGAGGCCATGAACCAGTCCTGGACCTCCCGGCGCAGTTCATCCTTGAGCCCGGCATGATAGGCCCTGGCCTCATGGCCTGCTCTGGTGAGCATCCGGGCAACCTTTTCCGCTGTCTTCTGCAGGGTCACATAGACGATGGTGGCGCCGGGATCGCGTCTGCCGATATGTTCAAGGAGCAGTTGGTCCGCATCCGGCGAAGGTTCAAAAAGCAGGGTCAGGTTGGGACGGTAAAATCCGGTCTGGACAACATCCGAGGGCTGGATGGCAAAGGCCTTGCTGATATCGGCCGAGACCTTGGGGGTTGCCGTGGCGGTCAGGGCCAGCACCGCAGGATTTTTAAACAAGGGGACGAGCTCGGCCAGCTTCAGGTAATCGGGGCGGAAATTATGGCCCCATTCGGAAATGCAGTGTGCCTCGTCGATCACCATCAGGGAGATGGTGAGCCTGGACACAAGGCCGACAAAACGTTCATTGGCAAAACGCTCGGGCGCTACATAGAGCAGTTGTATTTCTCCCTTATCCAGTTGATCATATATTTCGTTTATCTCATTGAAGTTAAGTGATGAATCAAGACGGGCCGCTGCAATATCCCTTGAACGGAGAAAATCCACCTGGTCCTTCATCAGGGCCATGAGCGGTGAGATAACCAGGGTAAGGCCGGAGAGATGGAGGGCAGGCAACTGGTAACAGAGACTCTTGCCCTGGCCGGTGGGAAAGACGGCAAGGGCAGAGCGTCCGGCCAGCACAGTATCGATAACCTGCTGCTGCCCGGGAAGAAAGGCGTCAAAACCAAAGACCTGTTTGAGGGTATGGAGAGGATCCCGACTGCTCATTGATCACCCTTTTTTTCGAGCTGCATATTTGCGAGCGGCCCG
The DNA here is from genome assembly GCA_011322715.1 of Desulfobulbaceae bacterium. Taxonomy (GTDB): domain Bacteria; phylum Desulfobacterota; class Desulfobulbia; order Desulfobulbales; family Desulfobulbaceae; genus DRLX01. The sequence continues at coordinate 1,597 of DRLX01000004.1, read as the reverse complement.
GACAAGGCCGGTTGCCCAATCCGGGGTTCCGGGAGCCAGGACATGGGTGTACAGGGCCAGAACATTGTTTTTCACAAGACCGTCCCGCCGGCTGACAAATCCTGTCCCCCGCTCCACCTGCAGGGCAAGCTGCTCCGGCTGCCCGTCCCAGTGGTCCACAGTGGAATAACGAAACTCATGTCCCTTGATCCTGGTACCGATTGGATAAAACGCATTCTCCCGTTCCACAGTGCAGGTGGAATAGCCGTGGGCCTGGGGTCTGCTCCCCATGCCGAATGTCACCGGAAAAACACCGGCCATGGGAAATTCTTCTCCCTCAAGAACAATGGAGCTGCCCAGGAAGATCAGGCCGCCGCATTCCGCATAGATGGGTAGACCGTGTTCGGCCGCCTGGCGGACCGAGGCGCGAAAGGAGCTGTTTGCGGCCAGCTGCCGGGCGCTGGTTTCAGGAAAACCGCCGCCGATGTACAGGCCATCCAAGGCCTCCGGCAATTTTTCCGCCTGCAGGGCATCTATCATGACAAGTCTTGCGCTCTGGGCTTCCAGGGCTTCGAAATTTTCCTGGTAATAGAACTGAAAGGCGGCATCACGCAGGATACCAATGCGGACTTCTGGTTTTGGGTTCAGGGGTGATGCTGACTGGTTTCCGGTTACCGGCTGCATGCAGGAGATAATTTTTTTTAGGTCAAAGTGTTGCCGGGCAAGGTCGGCAAGCCGGGCAACAGCCTGATCGGCTGTTGTTGATTCCTGGTGCGGGGTGACGCCAAGATGACGCATGGGAAATATGTCTGTTTTAAGGCGGGGGACGATGCCCAGCACCGGCACGCCGGTATATTTTTCCACTGCCTGCCGGATGACGGTTTCATGTCGGGGCGTGGCAATCTGGTTCAGGATGACTCCGGCCAGGCGCAGGCGCGGTTCCAGGCCGCGACAGCCAAGGACCATCGCGGCAACTGTGCGGGTGGTTTTGGAACAGTTCACCACCAGCAGGACCGGCAGATCAAGGGCCAGGGCCAGTTCAGCCGTGGAAAAGGAGCCGTCCGGATCAACACCGTCAAAAAGGCCGCGATTGCCCTCGATGACGGCAAAATCAGCACCTGCAGCATGGGAGAGAAAGGATGCCTTCAGGACATCGGGCGGCATCAGGTAGGGATCCAGGTTATAGCAGGGGCGTCCGGCCGCCTTGCCCATCCAGCCGGCATCAATATAGTCCGGCCCCTTTTTAAAAGGGATGACCAGGCCCTCTTGCTGCAGGGCCGCAATCAGACCGACCGTGGCCACTGACTTGCCGGAACCGCCGGACAGACCGCCGATGATCACGGCCCAAGGTTTTTTATTCTCACTATTTTGGGTCACCTGGTATTCCTTGGAGCAAGCGTTCAAGCGTTCAAGCATTTAAGCGTTCAAGCGTTCAAGCGTTCAAGCGTTTGAGCGTTTGAGCGTTTCATCGTTTTTTCCTGCCCTGTTGTACTATTTCTTCCAGCATGGCATCAAATTCGGCAATTTTCGGATCCGGAGTCGCGGGTTTATACTTATGTCCCTTGTATGGGCTTGGTTTTAAATGCTCCATGAGCTTATACAACATGATAGACAATTT
>DRLX01000003.1 GCA_011322715.1 Desulfobulbaceae bacterium | reverse complement strand
GGCCCTGTTGTTTTCAGAGCAGGTCATCATGCTGCCCGATGTCCAGGCGGGAATACCGGTTAAAGTGCGCAAGTTTGCGCTTGTCGTCAAGGCAAGGCAGTACGGGGTGGTGCCCGATGACGGCCTGGACGATTCCAGGGCCCTGAACGAATTGCTGGCAACGGCCCCGGCGCACAGTGTGATCCAGCTTCCGGCCGGAGTGCTGGATATCCGTACTCCAATTGTCATCAATCGGTCTCTGCTGACCATGCGCGGCGCCGGTCGCGGTACAACCATCCTTAAAGCACGGTTTAAGGGCAAAGACAAGGCAGTGCTGGCGCTTGAAGGCCTGCGAGGGAAAAAGATTGCGATGCCGGCGGAGGATATCAGGCCCGGTCAGTCGGTTGCCGAGGTGCAATTACCCGAAGTCCTTGCTGACGGGCAGTCTGTTCTGCTCCTGCGCCGACCCAATGATCAACAGTTCTGCACTGCGATAGGCAGTAAACGCTGGTGTAAAAAATATCCCTATATCCGGCAGACCATGGTGCCATTTCGCAGAGCGGCCACCAATGAATTACGATTTGACCGGCAGTTTTTCTTGAGTTTTCCAAAGGATGTAACGGAAATCTTTCTGCCCCTGCTGGTACATGATGTACTCATCGCCGATCTGACGATTACCCTGGAGATTCCCGGCCACTCCATTGACGAGGTGCGCTACGATTATGAAAACCGGTTTCCGGATACAGAGGTTGATCTTTTATCGTTGCGGTGGGCACATCATTGCCGGGTGGAGAATGTCGCCCTGTTACAGGCCGGGCGCCATGCGCTTGTCATGGAAAATGCGCTCCAATGCTCGGCGCGGGGACTGGTGGTGGACGGGGCCTGGAACAAGGGGAAAAAGGGCAATGGCTATGTTCGCCTGGCCCGGGCCTACGACTGTTTGCTGGCGGCAAGCAAGGTGCGCAATATCCGCCATATCACCCTGCAGTGGAGTTCAGCCTGGAATATTATCGAGGACATTGACAGCGGCGTTGATATCAACATTCACGGCGGCTATCCCCACCATAATCTGATACGTCGCATCCGCTTCCACCTGCCTCCGGAACACCGGTGGAAGCCGATCACCCGTGCCCCGGATGACGCTTTATGGGCGCCGCCGAATGGTCCGCAGAACCGGGTTGAGCAGATAGAAACAGTTCCCTGATGTCCTTGATACCGGTCAGGGCCATGAGCTTGAGGATCAGTTCATATTCCTTGAGCCGATACTGCAGGGCTTCAAAACGGGTATCAATAATCTTCAGTTCCAGGGTGTGGAGCATGCGTCCGGGATCGTCACCGTCCCGCTGTACCGGGTTGTTTATTTCCGTTTTTGCTGCTTCCTGCTTTGCCGTCAGCAGGGACAGGGTGTCGATACTTGATCTGATTTTCTGTTGATAAAAGCTGAAGTAGGCGCTCAGCTTGTCCAGGTTCTGGTGTATCCGTTTGGCCACCCCTTCTTTCTGGAAGCGGTAGATACGCTGCTGAAGATCGATCAGGTCATCTTTGCGGTCATCCCAGTACAGCGGGATTTCAAGCTTGATGCCGACATAATTTCTCTCGGTTTCAAAGAATTCTTTTCTGCGACCGGCAAAGAGGTCCACGGCCAGGTTGTCACTCCAGGCGGGAAACTGTTCAGCCCGCTGCTGAAAAATATCCTGTATGGCCATGGTTTTGGAATTTTTCTTACTGATCTCTTCCAGGGTCCCACTGTCTTTGAGTTGGGCGCTTTCAATGGAATTAAGCACAGCCGCCAGCTCAGGGCTGAGTTTGTTTCGCTTGCGACCGCTGTAAAATTCGTATTCCCGCCTGGCCGTTTCCAGGGCATGCCGGAGTTCCAGAATATCGGTTGCCGTTGTATAGCCGCTCTTTCGGGCGGCGCTTCGTTTTGGCATTATTTTTGTCAGGACCTGCATGCGGGCGTGACTGTGCAGGGCATGGAGCAAGTTTTCCATGGTGTACAGGCTGTACAGTTCGTCTTCCAGGGCCCGGTCATCCATATCACGGTTGACCTGCAGCAGTTCCAGCCGCGTCTGGAGAATTTTTTTCTCCTCTTTGCGTCGCTCTTCAAAATAGCCGTCATTAAAGAGCCGCAGTTCAAGCTGACCGTAATATTTATCCTCGCCGTTTCTATAGTCATTATCATACTCTCCGGTGGCATACAGGCCAGTGGCGCTGCTTCCCTCGTCAAGAAGATCGACATACTGTTTTTCCACCTCGGCAAGTTCGCTCATGATCTGCTGCATTGATCTGTTGTCCGGCTGGACCATTGTCTCTTCCTTCACCATAGATGAAGAAAACAGGGTCATTTGGCGGAGTTTTTCCTGATTCTGCGTTCCTTGATTCTGTGGGTGTGGCGGCAGTTTAGCGGATGATGACAGCTCCGGCGGGGAAGAGACGGCCTGCAGCAGGGCCGGAAAAAGCAGTACAAACAGACAGAGGAGGGCAATGCCAGGAAGTAGAGGTGCCTGAAGACGGGGATGCATGCGGGGTAGCGCCATTGATCTGGGATTCACTGCCTTTACCGACCGGTTCGGATGGTGGAACATATGAATGTTGCTGGTTTCAATGCGAAAAATGTTTCATATTTCCAGCTGTCCATATCTTTTTCCGTTGTGTCCCGGTATACTGTTTGATACCTTTGCCCAAACATGATGGCGTCGTAAAAACTTCGATCTACTGCGTCGTGTGTCCTGTGTCGATTCTCGACATACTGCATGTATAGTCAAGACCCGCCACAGAACACTGCTCCTCGGAGTCTACGCTTCGCTCCGCTTACCTGTATATCTGTGTTTTTACTTAGCCATCTTTAAGCATTGCCTGGACTTTTTACGAGTTCATCAAACATAGCATAACCTACAGTGGAAAACAAATCAGGAGAACCGTTCATGGCCGAAGAACCAAATAAGATCATCTATTCGATGATCAAGGTTGGAAAGAGTTATAATGATAAACCGATATTAAAAGATATATCCCTGTCCTATTATTATGGGGCCAAGATCGGCGTGCTGGGGTTGAATGGTTCGGGCAAGAGTACCTTGCTTCGGATCATGGCCGGGATTGACACCGAGTTCACCGGCCGCACCACCATGTCCGAGGGCTTTACCATTGATTATCTGCCCCAGGAGCCGGAAATGGACCCGGAAAAAACGGTCCGCCAGGTCGTGGAAGAAGGGGTGCAGGCAATTGTTGATCTGATCGCCGAATATAACAGCATCAATGAACAGTTTGCCGAGCCCATGGACGATGATGCGATGCAGGCGCTTATCGAGCGGCAGGGCGAGGTACAGGACCGACTGGATGCCGTCGATGCCTGGAACCTGGACAGTCGCCTGGAGATGGCCATGGATGCCCTGCGCTGCCCGCCGCCGGACACAAAGACCGGCGTTCTCTCCGGCGGGGAAAAACGGCGGGTGGCCCTGTGCAGGATTTTGCTGAAAACTCCTGATATTCTGCTGCTTGATGAGCCGACAAACCATCTCGATGCCGAATCGGTCACCTGGCTGGAGCATCATCTGCAGGCCTATGCCGGCACCGTTATTGCGGTGACCCATGACCGCTATTTCCTGGACAATGTGGCCGGTTGGATTCTGGAGCTCGACCGGGGACGCGGCATCCCCTGGAAGGGAAATTACTCTTCCTGGCTGGAACAGAAGCAGAACCGGCTGGCCCAGGAGGAGAAAAGGGAAAGCGAGCGGCAGCGTACCCTGAAACGGGAGCTGGAATGGATCCGCATGACTCCCAAGGGCAGGAGAAGCAAGGCCAAGGCCCGCATCACCTCATATGAAAACCTGTTGAACCAGCAGGCCGGTGAGATGATCAGCACAATGGAAATCTATATCCCTCCCGGTCCCCGTCTCGGCAAGCTGGTTGTGGAGGCAAAAGGGGTGTTCAAGGGATATGGTGAGAAACTGCTGATGGAAAACCTCAACTTTTCCCTGCCGCCGGGCGGTATTGTGGGGGTGATCGGCCCCAACGGCGCAGGCAAGACCACGCTTTTTCAAATGATTACCGGCCGGGAAAAACCGGATGCCGGCACCTTCAAGGTCGGAGAAACGGTGAAGCTTGCCTATGTTGATCAGAATCGGGACATTCTTGATCCCGACAAGACCATTTTTGAGACCATTACCGAGGGACAGGAGACCATCTGGCTCGGCACCCGCGAGGTCAACGGTCGGGCCTATGTGGCCAAATTTAATTTTACCGGCAGTGATCAGCAGGCAAAGGTCGGGCAGATATCCGGCGGCCAGCGCAACCGGGTCCATCTGGCCAGGATTCTTAAGGAGGGTGGCAATCTCCTGCTGCTGGATGAGCCGACCAATGACCTGGACGTCAATACCCTGCGCGCCCTGGAAGAGGCGTTGGAAAATTTTGCCGGTTGCGCGGTCGTCATCAGCCATGACCGTTGGTTTCTGGACCGGATTGCCACCCATATCATGGCCTTTGAGGGCAATTCCGAGGTCTACTGGTTTGAGGGCGGCTATTCCGATTATGCGGCCGATTACAGGAAGCGAAAGGGGGCCGATGCCGACCAGCCGCACCGCATCAGGTATCGCAGCCTGACCAGGGATTGATGGCCGGGCCGCAGAGCTTTCGTCTGGTCGCCCTCAACTGCCGGTATACCCATTCCTGCCTGGCCCTGTTCTATGTGCGCAACGCGCTTGAGCGCCATATTCCGGATGCGGAGATAGAGCTGCTGCCGCTGACCATCAACGATCCCTATTACCAGAGCCTGCAGCGCATTCTTGCCGGTGATCCGGATGTGTTGCTGTTCTCGGCCTATATCTGGAACGCGGCCGTTCTCCACCGCCTTGTCGGTGATATTGGCCGCATCCGACCGGGGCAACCGATGGTCATCGGCGGACCACAGGCCGGGTTTCTCGGTGATCTGCCGGTTGAATGCACCTTGGTGTACGGCGAGATCGAGGGTGTTGATCCCGTATTTTACCGCCACCTTGCCAAGCGGCAATTACGTCCCGTCTACCGGGCCGGAGCAGGGGTTGATTTTCCCTTGCCCTTTCGGCCGGATGACTTCAGGGTTCATCTCAGGAACCGGCAGATTCTCTATGAATCCTCCCGCGGCTGTCCTTTTTCCTGTTCATACTGTTTGTCAGCCGCCTGCAGCCGGGTGGTGCATAAGGAGATCTCAACCGTTGAAGATGAACTGCGCCGTCTCCTCAAAAGCAGGCCTCCTCTGATAAAATTTGTTGACCGCACCTTTAATGACAGGCCCGGGCGGGCTCTGGCCATTTGGGAAAAACTGGTGGAGATCGGTGGAAAAACACGGTTTCATTTTGAAGTGGCGCCGGACCGTTTCACCGAAGAACAGCTTGATTTTCTGG
>DRLX01000002.1 GCA_011322715.1 Desulfobulbaceae bacterium | reverse complement strand
GAGGCCACTATCTGAAAGATTTCCGTGGTCTGGTAATTACCGTCCAGGACGACCTGTTCCCGGTTGCCGCTTTGGGAGCGAACCGTGACCCCGTTTACGGCAATACGCAGGTACTCTCCATTGAGCATATATGTGCCGTCGGCAACAACAATGGTCCTGTCACCGCCATGGGCAGTGGCATTGACCGCATCAACAAGTTCGGTCACGGTATGGACCGTCACGGCAGCCATGACCACGGCGGCAGGCCGCAGAACCATGGCAAGGAGCAGTACCTGTAAAAAAAGCAGCAGGCTGGAGTTTTGCCGGCCTGTTTTCGTGTCCCTATTCGAAAAGAAATTCAGTCCAGAAAAACACATTGGTTTCGTCCTCTTTTTTTGGCCATATACAGGGCCTGATCAACCTTTGACATGACCTGTTCCAGGATACAGTGCGGATCAGGCGGGACTTGAATCAAGCCGATGGAAATGGTCAACACCCCATGGGGAGAATTTCCCTGGTGGGGAATGGCCAGTTCCTCCACTGCGATTCGGAGCCGATCAGCTACCTGTTGCGCCTTGTCGTTATCTTTGGCATTGAACAGAAAACAGAATTCTTCACCACCGATGCGGAAGCAGTAATCTCCGGCCCGCTGCAGGACCTCCTGCATGGCCATGGCCATTTTTTGTAATGCCAGGTCACCCTCCGGATGACCGTATGAGTCATTATAGCGTTTGAAGTTATCCACATCCAGCAGGCCGAGATAGAGTGGTTCGCCGTGCCTGATACTCTTGTGTAATTCCCTGGGAAATATGGCATAAAAATGTCGGCGGTTGTACAGTCCGGTGAGTTGGTCGGTCAATGATAACTGCTCCATCGCCTTATGCAGTTTTTGGTCATAGAGGTAAAAGGAACGGTTAAAATAGAGTAACAGCGCTATGGCGATGGTCATGCCGATAAACATCAAGGCGCCTTGCCACAGGTGCATGGCCTGCCGCGTTTTCAGTTTGGAGGTCAGCAGCACTATGCCGGTCTGATAAGGGGTTGCAAGAAGATCAATGGCGGTCGTCGCCAGTTGGAAAAACTGCTCCGGACTCATTTGCGGGCAGCTGTTTTTGTCCTCGATCAAGAGACATTCATTGAAAAGGGGGGTGATAACGGAATCAAGTGTCTCCGGCAGCAGGTGCAGTGAATGTTTCAGATCACTGGAGGTCTTGAGGATAACACTCTGGGCGTTCTCGATACTCTCTATCCTGGCCTTGATCGCGGCCTGATAATTATGCAGCAGCTCCCTTTCCCGGTCGGAAATTGATTGTTTTGCCAACAGTCCGCTACCGATACCGCGCACCCGACCGATGGACTCGGCCAGATAGGGGATCTGTACATCCAGGACATCAATCAGGTAATAGGTATCAAGCTCGGGATCAAGGATAAGGTTGGAATGATCGGCCGCCAGTTGCATGAACTGGATAATTTCAGTGATAAGCTCACTGTAACGACGGAACAAATGCTGTTCTTTTGCCTCGGCAGGTGTGAGTTTGAAGAGTTGCCCGGCCTTTGTTGCCAGATGTTCGGCCTCGGACTGGAGATGAAAGGCCTGTGTCTCCAAACGCCATGTTTTCTGTTGAAACCTGTCGAGAAACCGTTTTTTGAGAAGAACCAAATGCCTGTTGATCTCTTTATGGTGGCCGTATTGTGATATTTGAGTGTATCCCCGTATTTTCTGCAGGTCCATCAGGGCGTGGTAGAGTGATCTTATCATCTGGACACCTTCAATTTCCGTTTTTGTGAAGGTATACAACTTGACCTGATCATAGAGCAGCACGGACAGTGACAGCGACAGAAAAATGATGGGAAGAATGGTGGCAAACAGGTACCGTTTCAGGTTTGATTGCCCTGTTGAGGAAATATCTGTCATTGGTATCGTGCCAGTACGGCCTCAACCTGGTCGGGTTGAAACGGTTTGGTGAGGTATTCGTCCATGCCTGCGGCAAGACAACGTTGCCGGTCTTCATGCATGGCATGGGCGGTCAGGGCGATGATCGGTGTTCTGGAGCCATGCAGCCTGTCGTGTAATTGTTGAAGCAGGCCCTGAATGTTCGAGTCTTTCGGCAGCATACCCTGCTCGCAATCACGTATATACCGGGCTGCGGTCAGGCCGTCCATTTTCGGCATCTGGATATCAAGAAAAATAATGTCCACCTTGCTTTTGGCAAGAACCTCCAGGGCTTCAATACCGTTTTCAGCAGTCAGAACCCGATGGCCGCTGTTTTCCAGCGTCATCCTGGCAACATCCCGGTTTAATCTGTTATCTTCGACCAGCAAAATAGAAAGAGGCCGTTGTGACTCGTGAACCTGATCGATTGCTTCCGGTTCTTTCTGTAACTGCTCCGGGGCCCCGGTCTTTAGTTGAACAGTGAAGGAAAAACAGCTCCCCAGCCCTTCCGTACTGGTGACCTGTATCTTTCCATTCATTATTTCGACCAATCGTTTGCAGATGGCAAGACCAAGGCCTGTTCCTCCATATTGCCTGGTTGTTGAGGTGTCTGCCTGGGAAAAGGAATCAAAGATGGTCTCCAGCTTGTCGGCGGCAATACCAATACCTGTGTCTTCAACCTTTACCTCTATTGTGACAGTACCCTTGTCCTCGGTAACCTGCCTCGCCTGCAGACTGATGCTTCCATGTTCGGTAAATTTGATGGCATTTCCCAGAAGATTGATGAGAATCTGGCGAATCCTGAGGGAATCACCGATGACAACATTGGGAATATTTTCCGCAACCCACAGGTGAAAATCGATCTTTTTTTCTTTAATTGCAGTGGAAAATATCAGGCCGACATCATGAATTAATTCAGCAAAATGAAAGGGATGTTCTTCGAGTACGAGCTGGTTGGCATCAATTTTTGAAATATCGAGCACATCGTTGAGCAAACCGAGAAGGAAATCAGCAGATGTCTTTGCCGCGGTCAGGTTTTGTCGTTGCTTTTCGGAGAGGTCTGTTTCCAGTGTCAGACGCAGCATACCGATGATACCATTGAGCGGGGTCCTGATATCATGGCTCATATTGGCAAGAAAAGAGGATTTGGCCCTTGTCGCGGCCTCAGCCTCTTCCTTGGCTGCAAGAAGGTCGGCCTCGGATTGTTTCTGCCTCGTAATATCGGTACGAATTTCCATCTTGGCAACCGTACCGTCCTGCAGGGTTATTGGAGTGGCGATGATGTTAAATGTTTTTTCCCCGTACTGGAGATCATAACGGACGGTTTGTCCATGAACGGCGACCTGTTCCAGGGAACAGTCGTCACATGGCCCTTTTTTTCCATGTAAGGCCTGGTAACATATTTGACCGGTGGAAAGACCGAACCATTTTCGCATGCTGCTGTTTGCATGCCGAATCACATAATTGTTGTCCACGATATAGAGGGCCAGCCCGGCGCTGTCAAGGTTGTTGAGGATAGAGCTCGCATGTCGTTTACTCTGTTGCAGCCTGTTGATCTGGACTTGAATGAGTCGGTCCATAAGCGTGATGATAACGCAGCCGGCAAGCCAGATGCTTGCAAATGCGATCCAGAGTCTTTTTGCGTTGGTCGCATACTGTGCCAGGTAATTTGCCATTGGGACGGATATGCTGATGCCACCCCGGATATCACCGACCTTGTATCCCTGTTTGGCATGGCACCTGAGGCAGGCTTTTTTGGTAATAAACGGACGCATCAGGCGCATGTACGGTTTTCCGTTGATACGGACAACTTCCTTGTATTCCTTGTTTCCATGTTCAAAACTGACGAGCGCCTTGTGCTCCCATGGGTCGGCCTGATTTTGCGGCCGGATGGGTTTTAGGCTGGTGATATGGCCCTGGATGGCCAGTTTTTTTTGTGCCATCTCGTAGAGTTGTCTGGTCATGTAGGCGGGGTTGACCAGGGTATAGGGGCGGCCATTGATGGTGACATCACGATTGGGCACATCAAGGTAGGGATTGGGCGGGGTGCTTTGACTTATTGGGACATAAACACCGCCATGTTGTGCCGCCCATAAACGAAAAAGTACATCTTTTTCCCAGGACACCCGGGCATTGTTTTCAGCAAGCAGGATTGCTGTTTCCTTCTGGGTACGCAGGTTCCAGAAGAGGAGAAGGCCAAGCAGCAGAGTCCAGCCCACCAGAAGGAATGCGGACATTTTTGTAATGCTGGGCAATCGAAATTGGTTGCGCTCGATTTGTGCAGATGTATCGGATGGCTGTTCCGTCTGCGTGGAGGTATTCCGCATGGTTTTGAAAAAAATGGAGATCCTATGTTTTTTAATGAAAAAAGGTATCTTGATGAAAAAGGTACATACAATATATACATTTTGTATAATAGCGGTCTTGGTACCGAAAATCAAAAAAGAACTGTGCGAGTATACACAAAGGTCATTGTAATACAACACCCCTGTGGGTCTGCCTCCTGGAAAGGCGTTGACTTTTGATCATGTGGCCGGTATCTCTTCTAACTTCGGCCTATTTTCATGGTCGAAGTCTCCACTTGTCCGGTTGTGGCTGTGACGTTTAACAAATTAGTCCAACCTACTGGTTTGTCCGAAAATGGCAGAGATCGCCGGGCGATATGTCGCGCCACGCATGATGCTTGGTGCTACAAGAATTTTTTTTGTTACATCTCGGTGTACCAGTGAATTTTTGTCAAGTAGACCATTTTATACCCGTTCTACGGGTAAACAGAGTCTTGCTCGATATACCTTTTTTATCCATTATTGTGTCGTCCAGCCATTGTTGTTTATGACAAAAAAATCTATGACAAAAGTAAAACGCATTCTGCTTATTTTCCTCGGTCTACTGGTGGTCATCGGGGTACTAGCCGGTATCAAGGTCCTGCAGATACAAAAAATGATAGCTGTCGGAAAACAGACCAAACAGCCTCCGGTGGTCGTTACCGTTGCCAAGGTGCGCCGGGAAGTCTGGCAGCGCAGGCTTAAGACCGTCGGATCTCTTACCGCTGTCCAGGGGGTAACTGTTGCTCCCGACCTACCCGGCAAGATTGTTGAAATTATCTTTTCGTCCGGACAAGAAGTGCGGCAGGGAGATCTCTTGCTGCGTCTTGATACCTCTACCGAACAGGCCCGGCTCCGTGCCGCAGAAACGGCGGTAACCCTTGCCGGGATCAACCGCAGGCGTGCAAAGGAACTTGTGCGCAAAAAAAGTATGTCCAAAGCCGAGCTTGATAAAACGGACGCTCAATACCTGGAGGCGGTGGCAAAAGTTGATGAGATTAAAGCAATTATAGACAAAAAAAATCTCAAGGCGCCGTTTTCAGGACGATTGGGGATACGCCGGGTCAATCTTGGACAGGTGCTCGCTCAGGGTGATGCTATTGTTGTGCTGCAGCAGCTTGACCCGGTCTATGTGGATTTTTCTCTGCCCCAGCAGAATTTTGCCGACCTTGCGGTCGGTATGAGTGTGCAGGTGCGCACGGATGCTCTGCCGGGCAAGATATTCAACGGAAAAATTACCGCCGTCAATCCCGGTGTTGATGCAATAAATCGTAATATTAAGGTCCGGGCCACCCTGGCAAATCCGGACACTGTTCTCCGCCCCGGAATGTTTGTCCGGGTTGCGGTGATACTTCCTGAAAAGAAAGATGTTCTCGTCCTTCCGGCAACCGCAATTCTGTATGCACCTTATGGTGACTCGGTCTATGTTGTTGAAGAAAAGGGTCCTGAAAAAAAGAAAGGTGTTACGAAAAAATCATCACTGGTGCTTCGACAACAGGTCGTGAGGACCGGGATGACTCGTGGTGATTTTATCACTGTTACTTCCGGCCTCAACGCAGGACAAACCGTTGTGACCACAGGCGTGTTCAAATTTCATAACGGTCAGGCGGTTGTCATCGATAACAGCCTGGCTCCCCCATTTTCCCAGCACCCTGATGTTAAAAATGAATAGTGATCCGTCAGGACGACGGATGACGGATCTCTTTATCCATCGGCCCGTGTTGGCCCTTGTGGTCAGCTTCGTCATAATCATTGCAGGACTGCAGGCCATCAGGTCACTCAATATTCGACAGTATCCGCGCAGTGAAAATGCTACCATCACCGTCAGCACGGTTTATATCGGGGCAAGCGCCGACCTGGTTCGTGGTTTTGTGACCACTCCCCTTGAACGGGCCATTGCTGCAGCCGACGGCATAGACTATATCCAGTCGGAGAGTAAACTTGGGCTGTCGACCATAGATGTGCGTTTGAAACTCAACTACGATGCCACCAAGGCATTGGCGGAAATCAGTTCCAAGGTTGATCAGGTGCGTAATGACCTGCCGCCCGAGTCGGAAATACCGATCATCAATATTGAGACCGCTGATTCCAAGTTTGCCTCCGCCTATCTCAGTTTTACCTCTGATGTCCTCAAGCAGAACGAGATTACCGATTATCTGGTCAGGGTCGTCCAGCCGCGTCTCTCCGCTCTGGAAGGAGTACAACGCGCCGATATCCTGGGCGGCCGTACCTTTGCCATGCGTATCTGGCTTGATCCGGTAAAAATGGCTGCCCTCAATATCAGCCCGGTCCAGGTGCGCAGGGCCCTGGCCGCCAACAATTTTCTTTCTGCGCCGGGCCGGACAAAGGGCGCCCTTATCCAGGTCAATCTGACGGCCGACACCAACCTGCACAGCGTGGCCGAGTTTAAGCGTCTTGTGGTGCGCAGGGAAGGGGAGACCCTCATTCGGCTT
>DRLX01000001.1 GCA_011322715.1 Desulfobulbaceae bacterium | reverse complement strand
TTTGGTGTCGCCAGCGAGTTGAGCGGAAAACAAAGAATGCAGAATAGGCCAAGATATATCGTCAGGTTACTCATTGTGCCTCACCAACACGGTAAATTGAATATGTAGTTCTTTTCTGAATAAGGCAGAGCAATTGGTGTGCCGTTTGCTGACGCTCATACGTTCAATACATATCCTTTCTGTGAGCCTATGGTTGGCAAAGGGATAACAGTCATATTCAATATGATTATAATACGATATGGATGTTTTTTGTTCAGGGTGGAATAAATATTTTTGAAGGTTCAAAAAGGAGCTGCGAGGAGAACAGCCCTGAGTCAACCCATAATTACAACAATGAATTTCAAGAGTGACGGTACGAGAACACCGGTAGGGATCATGTTCAGCCGGTGTCTCTTTCTGGGGACGAAATGAGAATGGATGGGGTCAATGATTAGGGTCATAGAATGTGCATGAAGTGAATGTATCGTTTTTTTTAGCTTCGTTCGTATCTGTTGCTTTTGTCTTGTGAAACAGACACATGTCATCGGTCCCGAAGCTGGAAAAACACCTGGGGCCCCCGAGTGCTATATCGGAGATGACGCACCGTCTCCTACAGGGTGGCACACTAGTTCTGTGTCATGATTGGTCGGGGATTGACCGTCCCGGTAAATTGTTTCCACTGTGAGAGGTTACGCTTCTGCTGGTTGATGATTGCTAAGTATTTTCCTGATGCGGGCAGCTGCCCTGCCGTCGCCATAGGGGTTATGTCTTTTGGCCATTTCCTGGTATTGTTCCTCGTCCGTTAGTAGCCGTTCCGTTTCCGTGATGATTTTTTGTTTGTCCGTTCCAACCAGGATTACCGTGCCGGCATCAACCGCTTCCGGCCGCTCCGTTGTTTCGCGCATGACCAGAACGGGTTTTCCAAGAGAAGGCGCCTCTTCCTGGACGCCGCCCGAGTCGGTTAGAATCAGGCGACAACGATCCATAGCGTAGACAAAGGGGGCATAATCAAGAGGGGCTATCAGGTGGATGTTCTTTTTGTCACATAAGATAGAGAAGACCGGTTGTCGGACATTGGGGTTGAGGTGTACTGGGTAGATAAAGTGGATATCTGGATGGCTGGCCGCTAATGTGGCAATGGCCTCGCAGAGGTTTTTGAATCCCTGACCGAAATTTTCACGACGATGACCGGTGATCAGCACATAGGGCCTCCCGGACAGGATAACGGATGTTGCCGAACCAAAAGTGTTCTGCCAGTCATCCCGGTCGGCGACTTTTTTCTGCACCCATAACAGAGCATCAATAACGGTATTGCCGGTAATAAAGATGTTCTCCTTGGCAACCTTTTCCGCAAGAAGATTATTTCTTGATACTTCGGTCGGGGCAAAATGAAACTGTGCTATTCTGGTCGTCATTGCCCGGTTAGCTTCCTCCGGAAATGGCGCATATATATTTCCGGTACGGAGGCCTGCCTCAATATGGCCGACAGGAATCTGCAGATAATAAGCAGCCAGCGAGCCCGCAAAACTGGTTGTTGTATCGCCTTGGACCAGGACAAGATCGGGCCGTTCCCGTTTCAGAATGTCACGAACGCCGAGAAGTACCTTGCTGGTCACATCAAAAAGGTCCTGGTTCGGCTGCATTATATTCAGGTCATGGTCCGGAGTAATGTCAAAAAGCTGCAACACTTGGTCTAGCATCTGTCTGTGTTGAGCGGTTACGCAGACTATGGACTCGAATTCAGGGTCTGTTGCGAGAAGCTGAATCAATGGCGCCATTTTAATGGCTTCCGGACGGGTGCCAAACAGCGACAGTACTTTCATCGCCAGACCCCGCAGGTGTCGAGAACAATTTTTTCTTCAAGCCGGCCCATGGGGATCCGTTTAAACTGCCTGTGCCCGACAAGCGCCACCAGGATATCCGCCTTGTCCAGCAGGGTATCAAGAGGTAGCAGGTCCAGCCCATCCACTGCTGTTACATTTGGCTCGCAGACAATGACTTTGCCGATTTTCATGGCTGTTAGCCTGCGCGCAATAGATAATGCGGGGGATTCTCTCAGGTCATCGATATCCGGCTTGTAGGCCAAGCCAAGGCAGCCGATGACCGGATCTTTGAATCGTTTTGCCTTGTCGGTAATCCGGTCAACAACCCAATTCGGCTTGCTGTCATTTATCTTTCGCGCCGTCTGCACAAGTTGTGTGGCATCGGGAGCGCTGCTGACAATAAACCATGGGTCAACCGCTATGCAATGGCCGCCGACTCCTGGTCCGGGGCGAAGGATGTTGACCCTGGGATGACGGTTTGCCAAAGCTATGAGTTCCCAAACATCAATTCCAAGCTGATCACATACAATGGACAGCTCGTTGGCAAATGCGATGTTGACATCACGGGATGTATTTTCAACAAGTTTTGCAAGTTCAGCTGTTCGGGCATTGGTTTCCAGTAATTCTCCCCGCACAAAATGCTGATAAAATTCCATGGCTTTTTCCGTGGATTGCTCATCAATACCACCGATGACTCGGTCATTGTCGATCAGCTCATGGAGGACCCTGCCGGGAAGGAC